>JBGSXT010000862.1:0-8729 GCA_041751295.1 Mariniblastus sp. | reverse complement strand
GCCTCCTGGAGGCAGCATTCGGCTAACAACGGAGAGCCGAGATGAAGTCGTGCTGGTAAAGATTAAGGACACGGGGATCGGGATTCCCGCCGAGATGTTGTCGAGAGTTTTTGAGATGTTCACTCAGATCGACCCGTCGCTTGAGCGGTCGCATGGGGGACTGGGGATTGGGTTGACTTTGGTTAAGCGATTGGTGGAGATGCACGGAGGGACGGTCACGGGCCACAGCGCCGGGACAGATCAGGGCAGCGAATTCGTGGTGAGCTTACCCGTCATGACGGAACAAGTAACGGTGGCACGTCCTTCAAATCCCGTCGTCGAAACCGCTGAACCGCTCCGGCGTCGAATCCTGGTTGTCGATGACAATCGGGACTCCGCGTCTTCATTGGCGATGCTGCTGAGCCTCACGGGGTACGAGACTGAAACGGCATACGACGGAAGAGAGGCAGTCGAACGTGCTGAATCTTATCGGCCCGACGTGATCCTCCTCGACATTGGCCTGCCAAAGTTGAACGGCTATGACGTTTGCCGAGCGATCCGCCAGCAAACGTGGGGGCAAGCGATGGTAACGATCGCTGTGACAGGTTGGGGGCAAGAAGAAGACCGCCGTAAGTCGAAAGAGGCCGGGTTCGACGGACACCTTACCAAGCCCGTCAGTTTCGACGCACTGGTGCGACTATTGAGTGAGCCGACCGGAAATGCGCATGACTCTGACCCACATTTTTCATCGGGTTGATTTTTCATCGGGTTGATTTTTTGACGGCGGTTTTTCGGGTCAGCGCGATGGGAAAGTGCCAAGCCGATTGTTTTTGGATTTCTCGCCATGGGAGCCTGGCAGGGGAAGTGGACGAGCGATGTTTTCGCGGCTTTTTTGCTGGTGGCGCAGAACGGTTGCGCCGACAATCTGTTTTGACCGTCACAACCGAACAAGGATTCCGATCATCACTCAAGAAACAAACAGCGCAACGGGAATAGGCACGCGATTTGCTTTCCGTCAATTGGGTATTTAGCGAAGCGCGGTTTAGGAGTGCGATGATGCGACAAAAAAGAATTGTGACCGGCGTGAATTGATCGACAGGGGCCATGACAAACGATAAGTCCGCCCTGTAGTCCGCCGGACGATTTGAGGAGGTGGACGATCAAGGCCGATCCCTTTCGCAGGATCAACAGTCGAAATCTGCGAAGTCCACGAAAAGAGAAACGGGGACAAAGGGGATTTCAAATCCAGGTAGTGGTTAAAGGCCCGCCACGTTTGGAAGCCACTTTGGTCGTTCAACGATCAGGCGCAGGCAAAATAAAAGATGGTCGTTGCGACGAACAAAAGAGTAAAGGCACAGAAATAATTGAATGCAAAAGCATAACGCAAACCTGGAGGAGAGGACCGTGAGCAAGTCGATCGATCATCCCGAGCCACCTTTCCCCAAGCAATGTACCGGCGCACCGCCTGGTTTGGAGAAGGGGATGTCGCCAAGACCCGAGTATTCAGCACCTAAGTACAAGGCCGCTGGAAAACTTACCGGTCTCGTTGCTTTGATTACCGGCGGCGATTCCGGGATCGGGCGCAGCGTCGCCGTTCTTTTCGCCCGCGAAGGGGCTGAAATTGCGTTTACGCACTTGGCGGAAGAGAAAGTCGACATGGAAGAAACCGTTCAGGCGATCAAGGAGGAAGGCAAGCATGCCATCGCTATGGTCAACGCAAAAGCGCTACGCGGACCATATTGAAGAGTGCAAAACAGTCGATGTCAAAGTGTGCTTTCGGAGTCCATCCCGTGAAGCGAGTTCAATGTCGTTGAATTGGTCTGGCTTAAAGGCGGGGAATGGCTGGGACGGGGGCGGTCGCTGCTGCCCCGCTCAAGGTCATCGAGTAACTCGCTCGCTTGTTGGGCCTTGTCCAAAATCCACTTGAGATATTTTCTGTGTTCCTGTTCTACCGCATTGCAGCGATCCAGCAACATTGCCGAAGTTACGATCGTGTTTAAATGATTTCGCAAATCATGAAGGACATGCGAGCTGTTTCTGTTCGGAAGGTCGGGTTTGAAATCGGTTGTTGACGGGTCCATGCCACTTTCAGCCTTCAGAAAATAGGTGATTATTTGCGATCGCCGTGGGGCATGTTGCGAATCGTGACTATTGAGCGTTGTTGCCGGATTCCCTCGACGGATACATCATATCGAAAGAAGGCATCTTATGACTTCAAAAGCTACCTGTTTGCCGAATGAGACGCCCCCTCAGACGACGCGTCTGGCGGGTTTTCCATCATTCAACACGAAGTTTGCAGTGGAGGTTTCAGCGAAAATCCGATGTTGTCGATTTGAAATCGCCAGCAAGGCTTACGAAACCTGCTGATCGGCGGACGAGGATCTGGACTTATTGCGGATAACGGATATAAGTTACTGAAAGTTTTAGAGTGTTTATGGAGGTTTTATGCCCAAAGAAGAATCGTTTGAAGTTAATGGAACCGTCACCCAGGCGTTGGCCAATACTCGCTTCCGCGTTGAGTTGGAAACGGGAAATGAGGTCCTGGCCCATGTTGCCGGGCGAATGCGAAAGCATTTTATCCGCATTGTGCCCGGTGACAAAGTTCGAGTTGAATTGTCCCCTTACGATTTGACCAAAGGTCGAATCGTCTTCCGCGAGCGATAACCCCATCGTGTCCCGACGGCGGCGCAACTCAAACGCATCTCTTCGCCTTGCGTGCCAGTAAGTGGTTCCAGCCAAACGGAATGAATCTGGCGGCAAATCCCGGATGTGGCCAGATTACTGAAAACCATCAGTCCTCCCGACAGGTAAGAGTGTTTGAAACTGGCAGTTTGGAATCTTTTTGCCGCGATTCGACGGATTCCCATTGCGAGCCCACTCGGACAAACCGACAATGTGCGGTTCAACCATTCAGTCAATTTTGTCACTTAAGAATCAATTCAATTTTGGAGAACAAAGTGAAGAACAATTTTTCGAATTTCCACGACAGGTTAATCCTTGGGCTGGTACTGGTGTGCGGGTCGCTGTTACAGCTGACGTCAGCAACGGCGCAACAGATGCCTGAACCGGCCGCGATCATTTCCATTGCACCCATCGAAAAGCAACTCAATGACGTCAAATATCTAGCCGAAGCGGCCAGCGAAATGATGGGTCAGATGAGTGGCATCGTGCGCATGCAAGCCGAAGGTTTTTTGCCGGGAGTCGATTTTACCCGGCCGTCCGGTGCCATGTTGTATTTCAAGGAAGGAGCAATGCAACCGGATTCGATTGGCTTCATCCCCGTCAAGAACATCGACGACATTCTGGACAAGATTTCCGAATTCGCAGAGGTTGAGGAAGACGGCGATATGGTAACGATCACACCTGACAATGGCCAGGAATTGACATTAATTCACCAGGGAGATTATGCCTTCGTTTCCGATAAGGCTGAAATGTTAAAGAATCTCCCCACCGATCCGGGGTCGCTGATTGCGGAACAGAGCAAGCAATACAATCTGTCCGCCAAACTCTTTCCGCAACGAATTCCGGCCGATCTGCGACAACAAGCACTGGATTGGATGCGCGAGAGTTATGAATCGCAGGTTCAGGAAATGGATGAACTGCAGGCCGAATTACAGCAGGCCAATTTCGACATGCAAATGCAGCAGATGGAATTGATGATCAATGACGTCGAAGCCATGCTGCTCGGCTTCAATGCCGACAAGGAATCGGAACGGGTCCTGTTTGATATCAACATCAAAAGCAAGTCGGGTTCTGAATTGGCGACCAAATTCGCGACCGCCATGAAAGCCGATGCGACTCAGTTCGCCGGATTTCTGATGAAAGACGCTGCCTTTACCGTCCATAGCTGTTCAGGAATTGGCAAAGACGATGCCGAGATGTATGTGAAATCCATGCAGCAGATGCGCGATGCGCTGCTGGAAGAACAATCCGAAGAGATGGACTCCAGCCAAATCGAGCTGCTGAAACGGCTGTCTGGACAATTGATTGATACCGTACAAAAAACCTTGATGGCTGGAACGCTCGATATGGGAGGCGTGGCCTTTACGGACGACGGAATCAATGCGGCCTTCGGGGCAAAAATCGTCGATGCACGACAGCTGGAAACATCGATCAAGGAAATCGTTGCCGAAGCGAAATCAACCATGGAAGCAGATCAGGTCGTTTTCAATTTGAATTCGGGCAGCCATAACGGATTTAACCAGCATGAAATCCTGGTCAGCGTCGACGAAGAAGAAATTGACGATGCCATCAAGAAACTATTCGGCGACAAAATCCGTGTCGTGCTGGGAATTGCTGACGACAAAGTCTACGTCGGCATCGGCAAGGACCCGGTTGCGACGCTGAAAAAATCGATCGACGCCAATGCCAGTCCGTCCGCCGGCAAGACGGACCAGATGGGCCAATACAATTTTTTCATCGCACCGATCATGAATTTGATCGCGCAAGTCCAGGTCGACGAGCCGATGGTCGAGAGAATGCGAGCCGAAATTGCCAAAGCGGGTAAAGATCGTGTCCGCATGACAGTTAACATCGTGGATGGCGAGATGAAAATGCAGATGGAAATCCAGGACGGCATTTTCCAGATGGTTGGCGTTGCGGCAGAAGCCATGCAAGGTGGGATGGGTGGGGGCGGCGCTGACTTCTAGGTTGGAAACAATCGCCTGGTGTTTATCAAGAAAAAAACGGGGACCGTTTCCGGTCCCCGTTTTATCTCGAATGGCTAGCATTCCATCCGAATTCAGATTTGCAGAATTTCAATCACGCGTTTTCAAAATCTTTGACCGCCAAAATTAGATGTCTGCTGGAAATTCGAAGAGCCGTTTGTGGGACCAAATCCAGGCGCGTCCTCGGTGAACAGCCTGTCAAGGCCCCGGTTGAATCGTTGCAGCGGGCGCTCGTCCAGCGGGATCGCATTGCGCGGCTGCGGTCGGTAACCGCCTGGACGAAGTGAACCTGGACCTGGACAACCAGGACCAAAGTCGGCGTTCGGTTCCACTGGATCAGTATTGGGAATGGGTCGCGAGACAATTCGCTGATAGGCCGTTTCAATTGCCAGGTTGTTCAACCAGCCGACAGTTTCGGATGTGATCATGGTGAATGAAATTGGCGCGAACAAGTCTTCTTCCGCCATTGCATCGTCACCTTCATTTCCGCTTTCTCCTGCCTCGTCGTCAGCTTGATTGCCCCCTTTGTCGCCGACATAGATACCGATACATCCGAGGCCATCGTGACCGGCGGCAACACAGGCGTATTCACCGGCGGGTACTTCCGGGAATTCGAAAATGCCATAACTGTCCGTCGTCACGGCGGCGTAGACATCGTCATCCTTCAAAAGCATAACACGTGTATTTCGCAACTCGACAGGCCGTCCGTCACGACTGGTCATCTGATGCACACGCCCCAGCAATCGACCGTCTGAAGATGGAAAAACCTGATGACTGGAAATGGAAGTCGCCGGGCGCGCTGCCGGCATGAATTGTGCCTGAGCCTCAAAACCGAACAGTTCTGCCGGATCGTTCTCGCCTTGCCCCGTTTCATGACGTCCGTAGATCGGAAACTTCACACCCGTAGCAAAATACTGGATCCAGTCGGTATTGATGGTGGTTTTATTGGGAACCGCCGTTACTTTCAATTCGGACGGCATATTTTCATCGATCGCTTCATTGAAATCAAGAATGTTGAAGCTGAACGCAAAGAATGCATTCTCTCCCCAGCCCACGATTGCGTAGGCGCCCTGCCGAACGTTGGGGAAAGCGAACGTGCCGTCTTCGTTTGGAAAGGTGGTCGTTACGACCCGACCATTGTTTAACAGCGTGATGTTCAAGTCCCCTAAATCGGCACCTTCGATCCCATACACAATCCCGGACAGCCGTCCGGTGTCGTCAGCCATTACCCATTGGGAACGCAGGGTTTCATCCAGACGTTCACCATCACGGCCATCACTCGCCTGCCTCCAACCCGCATATTTTTCATTGACAATTCGACTCTGGAAAAACTCGCTATTCTGGGCACCCGCAACCGGATTCTGGGCCGGCAATGGCGGCAGGCCCGGCAGTTGAAAAGGTTGTTCAACCGGCCCCTGCAATCCGGTGGGGTTCGGATTGGCACCGGGATTTCTGAGGTCGGATTGACTGTGAGCAACCGTCGCCAAAGATAGAATTCCAACGATGACAACGAACGATCCTGATAGTCGAATGCGTCCTGATTTCCTGAACGTAACCATGAGTCAAATTTCTGTTGAAGGTTGACGGTTTGTTTTTTACCCGTCGATGTACCGAGCAAAGAGTCTGCGACGTACGCACAACTCACTGATTCAGGCATCGGTTGTCTGCCACCGCCGACTGCCAGCCAAGTCAGGAATTCTGCCAGCATTTACCAAACGGCATTCGGCTTGCAACAGAATGAATTGCAATCGCGATTTCAACGAATCTTGGAATTGCTCGCAATTGTCGGACTGTCATTCAGTTTGACGATGCGACGGGTCAATCACATGACACGGGTTGACCGACTCGCGTTGCGATGCCACACCCATATGTCGCATGACCATTCCGCATGACCAACGCTGCTACTGCATTCGCTCCAATCGCTCAACCCGTTCGAGCAGTTCGCCGACGGTCTTCGTCAATTCCGCGATACTCTGTTGCAAATCGGATTTGCTGCTCGATACGGTGATAGTTCCAGTTTCGTGGGCGGAATTCCTGCCACCAGAATCCTGTTCGTCGTTCACTCTGTCCTTTAACTGCCGCTCCAGTTTGGCCAATTCCTCAGGCAAATACAGATTGTGCGTCACAATCTGACCACGCCCTTCGGGACTCAGCGGCAGAATCAGGTTCATGCCGGTCAAGTCGTCGACGATCGGTTTCAAATCGGATAGACCGTCAATTCGTTCCATCCTCGCAGCGCGGGCTCGGAGATCTCCCAATGTCTGCTCACCGCGCAGCAGCAACTCGGCCATCACAGCAAGTTGCAATTTGTCGACACCCAGCCATTCGTACAACAGGTGTTTGTACCGGAACTTCCGCCCGTCCCCCTGAACTTCCACAACGGCGCCGATTTTGCGAAGCTCGTCCAGCGCATTTTCGACATCTTCTGGCGACAATTCCATTTTCGGGCTGCGATTACTCTTTTGGTTCGCAGCCGTCGCGATTGCGTTGACGGTCATTGGATAGACATCGGGAGTTGTTTTGGCTTTCTCGACCAAAACGCCCAGAACCCTGCGCAATATGCGACCGACCGGACGCCACGTTTTGCTGACCGTATCGTGATCCATCATCTTCCCCCAAAATTGGCATGCCTGCGAACCCGCCAGCCCGGAAATTCTTCCAGCAGGACCTGGTTTGACCGAATAATTCGGATGTGTTAGTTTCGCGCCGTTCCGCCACTGCCGATTTACATCCGCTCGCTGACAAGAATGAAACGCGCCGACCAAACCTGGTTTAAAATCATAAACGGCGAACGGCAGGGTTGGGTAGCCGACACCGTCCGGATATTGCTGTTTCTGTTATCGCTATTTTATCGCTGCGCCATTCGAACTCGCAATTGGGCGTTTGACAGTGGCTGGCTCCGTTGCCATCGACTCTCGGCACCGATTCTGTCAGTGGGCAATTTGACCGTTGGCGGAACCGGAAAAACGCCGTTCGTCATTTGGCTGGCAGAACGGATTGCCGTGGGGTATCAGGTCGCTGTTGTCAGTCGCGGTTATGGATTGCGAAACGGCGCATTGAATGACGAGGGTCTTGAAATTCAACAACGACTGCCGCAGGTGATTCAATCGCAGAACCCCGATCGCATCGCCGCAGCACAGAACGCAATTGGACAATTTAAGCCCGGCACTGATTCAAATCAAAACCGGGGAGTTGTCATACTGGACGACGGCTTCCAGCATCGGCGGCTGGCACGCGATCTGGATATTGTGCTTGTCGATGCAACCCGACCGTTCGGATTCGATTATCTGATTCCGCGAGGATTGCTCCGCGAACCTGTCGATGGAATTCGCCGCGCTAACCTGGTCGTACTGACTCGTGCGAATTTGGTAACAGCCGAGCAACGCAGCCTGATCCAGCACCGCTTGCGTAAATGGAATCCAAACTTGATGTGGGCCGAATCGGAACTGATCGGCAGCGGTTGGCTTTCGGCAGTTCGCGAAAAACAGCCATTGGACTTTTTGGCGAATGCACGACTGTTCGTATTTTGTGGCATTGGCAATCCGGAGGGATTCCTGGCAACACTGGCAAACGAAGCCTTTGCAGTCGAGGGCGCCATGTTCTTCAAGGATCACCACCATTACCTGAAGTCCGATTTCCAGACCGTTCTGCGCCAAGCCCGGCAATTGCACTGCGACGCGATCGTTTGCACTCCAAAAGACCTGGTCAAGCTGAACGTGCCAGTTGACTGTCAGCCACCGGTTTACGCGCTGCTGACGGGAATTCGGATTTCGACAGGAGCCGACATTATCGAACAGGCGATTTCGAGTGTCCTACCGGAATTGGAAGATACCGGGCGAGACGAACCGGCGAAATCGGTCGCGCATCTTTGAGCGTGTCGGCGGTAGGCTGATTTCTGCTGCAACCGCTGCCGCCGGTTCGGATTCACCATCAAAATGCTCGTGCAGAAAAGTTGGCCAGTAACCGTCCAGCGCCTGTCGACAGCGTTCCATTTTTTCGGTTTGTTGCATCATGGGGCCGATGCCGGCCAGCATTTGCGTCATCGATTTGACGTCGTTTTCGTCCAGCCAGCGATCGAAGACC
>JBGSXT010000861.1:0-4025 GCA_041751295.1 Mariniblastus sp. | reverse complement strand
TCAGTCACTTGGATTCCTCGAACATCAGCCGACCACAAATCCTGACCGCTGCAGGTTCGAGTCGAACTATAACTGAAAACGGCAACACGAATGCTGCCGGAACAATTCAAAATGTGACTCGCAATTCTGACACAAAGGCCTGACATTACAAGTCCAAGTTGTATTGCGGGAAATGTTTTCAATGATTAACTTTCAGTCTGCGTCGTGAATTCTCTGACTTCGAATACTCGGCATTAACTGCCAATCCAGCGAACGGGAACCAGCTCAACCTAATCGGAAACTCTGACGATGGCGAAAAAAGCAAAAAGCTCCGGATCCGGCAATCGGTTCGAGTACGTAGAACCGATCGGTCTTCGAGTTCTTGTTCGCAAAGACGAACCCAAACGGGAAACAAAAGGGGGCATCGCATTGCCGGACGCTGCGGAAATTCCGACAATTACCGGTCGAATTGTTACGATCTCGGCCGCGATCGAACACGATGAGGACGTTCCGCTGCGCCAATACGACAAAGTCCTGTTCCATCCCAAAAACGCTATTCCCGTCGATTTCGAGTCAGACAATCAATTGTTTGTCGTTCCCGTCGAAGACATTGTGGCTGTTTTTCGTCGGGAACCCAGGCGGGAGGAATAACCGATCAGGCCATCTCGAGTGAACTCGATGCAGTACCTTCGTGCAGCCGGGCACTAATAACGGTCGTGCGACTGACGGTTTGACCCACCATTCGGCGCATAAATGTTGTCAATTTGCCTTACGGCACGTCATTTGCTTTATAATTTGGCGGGATTAATTGATCGTTATCGATCATTCGCACTGTCAATTTCCAACCAAACGGCATACTTAACTTGATTTGCGTCATAAATGACGTGGCATAGGCTACCATTTGGAGTGCCAAGATCATTGTTGCGGTTTGCATCACGTTGGATAGAAACAATGCAGCAAATCGGAACAGTCAGTAATCGACGTCCTGCGAAGTCAGATAATGCCGATTTTCATGGCATTGCGGGCGAAGCGGCACATCAAATCGCTGTTTTTTGGTAGCAGTAACATGCCCGTCAAAATACAATATTACAGTACGCACATTCTTAAGCAGTAAACAGGCAAGGCGGGCCAAGCCATTGGCGTTGAGGCCCTGCGCGTCAATTTTGTGGATTCTGGAGTCTATTATGTCTATCGCCAGTCCGATAAGAATCTCTCTTTCGGTCGCCCTGATCTCGATCACCCTTTCTTTGGCGTCAGGTTTTTCTGCGTATGGGAACAAGCCCCGGAACGAATTGATAGCCGAATTTGGTTCGGATTCCGCACGCTTGGCCACATTCGACAGCGCGACCGGCGAAACGGCGTTTGCACTCTCGCTCAATCCTCAGATCGACGATCAAAAACAGCTGGCCAGCGATGTTGTCATTTACATTGATACCTCGGCCAGCCAATCGGGCTTGTACCGCAAGGACAGTATCCTGACCCTGCGACGGATATTGGTAAATCTGAATTCCGAAGACCGGGTGAAACTGATTGCGATCGATATCGAGCCTGTTGAATTGACCGCAGCGTTTGTCGCTCCAAACAGTGATGAAATCAACGTCGCATTGGAAAAACTGCGAAAGCGCGTGCCACTGGGTGCAACCGATATGCCGCGCATGTTCGAACACTTGACCACCTTGTTTGAATCGGATGCGACTCGAAACAGAAACGTCATCTACATCGGTGACGGCGTCAGCCGCGGGCAATTCCTGACTTCAAAAAAATTTCCAGTATTGATTTCCCAACTGGTTGAAAACCGGATTTCCTTTTCCAGTTTTGTAATCGGCCCGGAACGCGACATCGAAACGCTTTCGGCAGTCGCCAATCAGACGGGCGGCAATATTTACCTCGACTCCGACGAAAAACGTTCGATCACGGACGGTGCCAAAGGATTGGCCTCGACCGTCCACGGGATGGTTTTCTGGCCGACAGTATTCCAGTTGCCGACGACAGTGGCCGAAATTTATCCGACCACGATCCCACCCCTCAGAACCGACCGTGATTCAGTGCTGATTGGAACTCTGAAAGATCGCTCCGACATCGAGTTCTCCATTAACGGAGAATTGGCCGGCAAGCCAACGGCTATGAATTGGCTCGTAGCAGTCGAACAACCCAACCCGGATTTCGCCTTTCTTCCTAAATTGGTCAGTGAGGCCCGCAAGAATGATGGCACCACGCTGCCGACCGTCGGTTCAGCCGGACTGCGGGAAATGGCCCGCGTTTTATTGGCACAATCGTCACAGCTGACAAGGCTTGGAAACCAGGCGATGGTTCGCGGCGATTATTCGTCAGCCACGACGTTGGGCGAAGCGGCGCTGGGTTCGGACCCCATCAGCGCGGAAGCCGAGGCATTGCTGAACAGAGCCAAACAGGACGATGATGATCCATTTGGTGATGACGATCCAGCGGACGGGGGCGAGGATCAGGACGACGCAGCAGGCGGCGATTCCGATCCTTTTGCCGACGATGATGGCGGTCAGGATCCTGCGGAAAACGATCCATTTGGTGATGGAAATGCCAATGATAACGGAAATCTGCCAGATGCTGGCGCCGATCCCGCAGCCAAAGATCCAATGGCAGAGGATCCATTCGCCGATCAGACAGAGGGCTCCAAAGGCGCGCCGATGGACGATGTCGCGCCCGCTAAAGTCCCCAGCGACTCGGCCAATCCAGATGTATTGCCAGGAATTGATCCGCAAACAGATGGATCCGACTCCAAGTTGGAAGGCGCAGGTCGCCCAACCCTGCCCAATCAGCTGCAGCCGGGACAGACGATCGACGATGCCGTCAACAGTGGTGCGCTTCGAATGATCAACCCCAACGCGTCAGTACCGCAGGCGCGTGACGAAATTGACGAGTTGCTACAACAAAGTGCCTCTCAATCGGGCACACTGATCAGTAACGAACAGGAATTGAACCGCGTGTTGACAGAACGACTGCGCGTTCGCGTTGGTGTTGAAATGGAACGGGCCCGCGAAGAAATTATCTCGGGTGCACCGGGCGATGCGGTCGATCGGCTGAAATCGATGTTGGAAGTGATGGATCAGGTTTCCAGCATTGATGCAGGTGTGAAAGCCGATTTGCGGTTAAGACTGTTGGCAGAATTGAATTCGGCCCGCCGTGAAAAATTGGAATATGATGACGCTGTTGCCCGAGCCCAGGAAAATGCAGCGATCGCTCTGGAACTGGAAGCCGCACGCGTCGATTATGTCAATCGGGAAGTTGAACTGGCCGCATTGATCAATCGCTTCGATTCGCTGTTAAAGGAAGGCCAGTTTGCCGCCGCTGAGTCGGTGACGACCGAGGCCGTCCGATTGGCACCGGAAAGTCCGCCGGCCAACCTGGCATTCGAATCGTCCCGCATCATTTCGAACATTGAACGCAATCTCGCCCTGCGGCAAGTGCGACAGACCGCATTTCTGGATACGTTGTATCAGTCGGAATTGTCAGCGACCCCGTTTTCAGGTGACCCGCCGCTGGTCTTTGGCGATGCGGCCGTATTTCAGCAGAAAAAACTGCGCCGGGAAAAATATCAAAACGTCCGATTTGCCGGTAATGAAAGTGAAGAAGTCATTTTGCGGGAACTCGAAAAACCGGCAGATATGGATTACGTCGATACGCCGTTCGTGGAAGTCATGGATGAATTGCGCGACCAGTATAGCATTAATGTCCGTTTGGATGAGTCGGCTCGTGCCGATTTGGATGAAGACACGTTGATCAACTTTAACGTAAAAGGGATTCGACTCAAGAACGCCTTGCGTCTGATGCTCAATGCCAACAACGCAACGTTTATCGTGCAAGATGAAGTATTGAAAATCATTTCGCTGGACGTTGCCGGTGATCCCGAGTTTTTCGTTCGCAATATCTACAACGTTGGCGACCTGGTTGCCCCCCGAATTCCTATTGGGGGAATCGGTGGCGGCGGCGGCGGCGGCGGATTCGGCGGCGGTGGAGGTGGCGGGTTTGGCGGTGGAGGTCAAGGGGGCGGGGGGATTGGCGGTGGAGGT
>JBGSXT010000860.1:0-9099 GCA_041751295.1 Mariniblastus sp. | reverse complement strand
GAGAAACTGGTCAACCCAATGGTTGCTGAAATGGAATCGCCCCGCCGCTGGACGCCATGAATCTGTTTCGTCTTGCCAATGGGTCGACCTGTTTCCGGGTCGGGGATGTCGGCCAACGCCTTTCGAATCGAATCCACGATGCTGTCAACGGTCATGACTAATGCCTGTATTCTTTTTGTATCGGTTGAAAACCAAGTTAGCGTTCGTTTCTCGCGAGCTGCGGGCGGGTTCGCCACAGTGTATACATGGTAACCGGAAACGTTAGTGAGGTTTGACGTGAATTTTCTTGCTAACGCGTCGGATTATAATTCGCTTGAGAGAATTGGGGGTTTGCCGGTCGGTTGCCAGGGCAGATTGCAGTCGACCGCTTCTTCGATCGTTTGCTGAGGCCAAATGAGACTCTTCCAGTGACGCGTCGCTGATGCCCGTATCCGCCCAAATTCGGCAGTCGAGCCAACGACCAGCGCGAAACCGGCGATCAATAACTCGCGCTGCAGCGTCTTGATTGCCGGTGGGCCCGCAGCGAACAGGATTGACGTTGGCGACTGCCTGGCGGCCCGGTGAATTTGCGAAAGTGACTCTGTCAACCGGCTGAATTCCATATGCGGGTCGATCGAAACCAGTCCGCTGGCACCAAAAGTCGAAACCACCGCCGACAGCAGCTGATCCAAATTGACAGTTGCCTGCACGCTGCACTCCATTCCTAATTGATTGATCAGCGGCAGATAGCGACTGCCTGGATCGTGAACAAACAGTTGTGGTTGCCGGGTTATTCGCATTCTATTCGGCCTCCTTGAACGCCGATGCATCGACCATATCGTTTGCATCATCATCCTTCGGCGGTTCGATCAATCCTAACGTTGCACAGCGACGCAATAGTCGTGCGCGACTGATTCCCAGCAATTTTGCCGCCTGCGTTCTGTTGTTCTGCGATTGAATGATCGCGCGGGCCATCAGTTCTTTTTCGATTTCAGCGAGGTAACGGTCCAGATCGATCCGCACGACTTGCCGATATCCAATGCGCGCTGCAGACAGTCCGTGGTGAAACCCGTCCGGCATGTCGACCAGCTGGATGGTGGACCCGATACAACGGTCATGCGCAGACTCGATGACCTGTTTCAATTCATCAGTATTTCGGGGCCAGTTATATTCGCACAGCAGTTCGATCAATTCGTCGGAAACGCGCGAGATCTGTTTCGCAGTTTGAGTGTTTTTTGATTCGATGAATTGTTGGGCCAACAGCGGAATGTCTGAAACCCGCGCGGTGAGTGGAACTAGTCGAATGGTCTGGATTTGCAAATGCGTCGCCAGTTCCGTCGAATATTCGCCGTTTTGCGACAGCGTCAAGAGATCGTTCTGCGAGGTTGCGATGATCCTCATCTTGAAGTTTGGCAGCTGTGTATAACCGAGCAGCTCCAGTTGTCCGGCCGCATCCAAGCGATCGACATCCAGCAGTAATAGCCAATCCTGGGTATTGCTTTCTCGCTGCTCAAAGACCCATTGCCTGATACTGCTTTGTATCAACTGACTGTCGGCAATCGCACCATGGATCGGGATCAGACAGGAATTTCCCAACTTTTTTTCATGAAAGATGGTTCGAGCCAGGTGCTCGCGACCTGAACCTGGCGGTCCCACGATTAAACAATCGGACTTATTTCCGGCGACGGCTTCCACCTGCCGACGAATGCGTTTGGCGTGATCACTGGTGCCAACGAGACTGGCCAAATTGAATTTCCGGCTGTCTTGGGCATTAAATCCAGCCAGTAAATGATGCAAGTCGGATCGAAGATCGCGACCCTGTTCCCTGGTTTCCGGCAGGGAAGTCAAATCCAGCCCAAACGCGATGATTAAAATCGATTCGGTTGTGCCATCCGGACTTGGGATTGGCGCAAAGTTGGCCTTTTTCCAAATCGTCGCCGAATCCCGACGTGAATAAACAAAACCTGATTTCGGTTCGTGTGCCGAATCCTGAAACAGGTCAGGATTGGGACAAATTCCAGCCAGTTTGGCCTGTCTGGAGTTTTCCGGGTTTGTCGATGAATACTGCAACTTGAACCCGAGAGCGTCGTCGCTTGAAATTCCCAACCATTGGCAACAGACGGCGTTGACATACAGCACTTCGAATCCTGCGCTGACCACTGCAATCAGGCTGCCCGCCTCATCAAACTGTCGGATTAACTTTGGCTTTCGCATGGCTTTTCGATGCTAGGGGTATCCCCGAGCGCAGCAATCCCTATCCGCCGCGCAAGTGACTCTGGTATAGTGCCAACCAACCGACTGTAACAGCCGATGTAATGACCCGCGAAAAAATTCTATCAAACAATCCGCCGCCCGAGGCCGACGATCCGCATTTGCGTCCAACTCGATTGGCCGATATGGTCGGACAACGGGATGTGATTGAAAGGCTACAGGTCGCCATCGACGCAGCCCGCAAGCGGCGTGATGTATTGGGGCATATTCTATTCGATGGCCCGCCAGGGCTGGGCAAAACGACTTTTGCCTACTGCATTCCCAACGAAATAGGCGTGCCGATCGACTTTTTGTCCGGCCCGACCCTGAAAGCGCCCAAAGATCTGGTTTCGTCTTTGACTAATTTGAGAAAGAATCAAATTCTGTTCATCGACGAAATTCACCGTACCCCCAAAGCGGTCGAAGAGTATCTGTATACGGCGATGGAAGATTTCCGGATCGACATTATTGTTGGCGAAGGGGTCAATGCGCGAACACATAATTTCAAATTACAGCCTTTTACGCTGATTGGCGCGACGACCCGGTCGGGCATGTTGACCGGTCCACTGCGAGACCGATTCCAGATTCGAGAACACCTGGATTTTTACACGATCGAAGAATTGACGGACATCGTAAATCGAAATGCCAGAAAACTGTCGATCGAGATTGCACCCGAGGCGGCTGTCGAAGTGGCCCACCGCAGTCGCAGTACCCCTCGGATCGCCAACAATCGACTGCGGTGGGTCCGCGACTACGCCCAAAGCCGCGCCGATGGAGTCATTACACTCGATGTCGCTCGGGCCGCATTGAAAATGGCAGAAATCGATTCGCTGGGGCTGGATCGACTTGACCGGAAATATCTGGAGACCCTGATTCGAGTCTGCTTGGGTGGTCCGACCGGAGTCGAAACGATTGCAGCCACCATGAATACTTCGGCCGAAACCCTGGAAGACGATGTCGAGCCGTTCCTGTTGCGCAGTGAATTGATCCTGAGAACTCCTCGAGGCCGCGTTGCCACCGCCAAGTCATTCGCCCACTTGCAAATCCCACCCCCCGCGCAGGGTCAATTGTTCAATTGATCGAAATTCCGCAGGCTTCTGCGTGTCCAACCAGTCAGCCTGAGGATCAGGCATCGAGGCGGCTCTCGTACGGAACGAATTCGCCATGTTCCAGATAGCGACGCAGGATTCTCAGATACAGGGCCCAGCAGTTGCATGAAATTCGATAATGTTCGTTCGGTTCGGGCCAGCCTATGTGATCGAACTGCATCCAGGTTAAGTCGCCGCGAACCTCAAGGCGAAAACCGACTCTTGTTCCATTCCAATCTCCGTCGGCGCGCTTCATCCGCAATTCGAATTCGAAATTCGGGACGCAGCGGGTTACCTCGGCGCGCCAGTCATATTCCGATCCGAACCAGAGTTCGTATTCCGCTCCTTCGGTTGGGATTCCTTTCGACCTCTTCGTCCACCAGCAGTCCAGTCCGTGCGGCGCACTGACGGCTTCAAACACTCGCCCCAGCGGAGCTTTGATTGGGAAGTCGTGAAATATGTCTGCCATCATTTTCGCCGTTGTTAATTACCGGATGTGGGCTATCGCTTAAATTGAACCGCCCCATGACGTGGGTTCGAACCGAGTAGTTTTTCAACCTTCGCGGCGTTGCCACATTGCGCCGACGCGCCCGGCCAGGAAAGTGGACGCAACAATCCCAATGAATGCGGACAGCGAGAACCATTTTGGATGAGCAATCATCAACAGGTTGCCGATAGAGGCAAACAAAAGAACAGCGCCAATGATACCTGCAACCAGCATTGGGCGGGAGCCAGCAATCACACAGGCAACCAGGCCACCGATGAAAGTGGCCGTCAGCCAGGCAGCGATAACAATCAGCAACGCTCCGACGGGCAGTTCATTAACGAAAGCCGCAAACTGCTCAATATTTGAAATGTCGAGGTCCGCTGGAGGCGGATAAATGCGGTGGCCCATGAACTCAATCCCGGCAATCAGCAAAACGGCCGTTACCAGTCCCGCGAGGACGGCCAGAGTAAAGCGTAGCGGTGCATTCATGCGAACGTCCTAAATAGCCCAATCGGTTATCAAGCTGATTTCCCTATCGAATCAACTTGCGAATACTGACTGGGCCTGCAACAAAATTCTGTTTGAGTGAACAGCAGTCGTCAAGTCTAGAACAGAAAGCCATTTCATATGGGGTTCGACCCGTTCCGGCTATCCGACGTTCTGAACCGTTTTGAAAAGAATCCAAGTGTTCGCCACGGAATTCAATTGGCTAAGAAAGAAGTCGCGGTCGAAGTGCTGTGACGATCCGTTGACAGGCAGGATCAGCAGTTTTACGATCTGGCGATGAATCAACAGGTTGATTGGCGGATGGTAACTTGAGCAGAATTGCGTTTTTATTTCCGGGGCAAGGCGCGCAAACGGTCGGCATGTGCCAGTCGCTGTGCGGCTCGCTACCGACGGCGAAGGGATTGTTTGATCGGGCGGCCGAAGTGCTGGGGTACGATTTGGCAGATGTCTGTTTCAATGGTCCAGTGGAGAAACTGAATTCGACTGTTATCAGCCAGCCGGCGTTATACGTCTGTGGCCTCGCGGCATTGGAATCGCTGAAACAAGCCAATCCAGATGTTGTCGACTCCGCAGTTGGCGCTGCGGGCTTGAGTCTGGGAGAATACACGGCGATCACATTTGCGGGAGGGGTCAGTTTTGAAGATGGCCTGATGCTGGTGCAACATCGTGGAGAAGCGATGCAGGCCGCGTCAGACGCGACCGCCAGTGGGATGGTCAGTATTTTGGGAATGGACCCCGAACAGGTCGACGCTGTTTGTAACGAGGCGCGCGTCGAGGGTGAGATCCTGCAGCCCGCCAATTATCTGTGTCCCGGCAATATCGCCGTATCGGGCCACAGAAAATCCTGCGCGAATGTAGCCGAAGTTGCTGAACAAGCAGGTGCCATGAAAACCATTCCATTAGCTGTTGCTGGTGCCTTTCATACCGAAATCATGCGCAGCGCCGTGGACAGGCTTGCATCCGCACTGGATCAGGCGGATTTCCGTGAATCCCGAATTCCGGTTTATTCCAACGTCGATGCCCGGCCCCATACCGATCCACTGGAATTCAGACAGCTGTTGAAAGAACAGGTCTGTTCGCCTGTTTGTTGGCACGAATCAATGCAACGGATGCTTGACGATGGCTTCGACCTTTTCTACGAAGTAGGTCCGGGCCGCGTGTTGCGAGGACTATTGAAACGAATCGATCGCAAGACGGCTTGTGAAGGAACGCTGGATTAGGGAATACTGGACGTTAAGGCGGGCAGTAGGAGAAAATTTACCAGAGTAGAACAGTTGTCCCCAACTGTTTCGCAACAGTTGGGAACAACTGTTCTACTCTGATTGGTTATGCTATTAGCTGCCGCAATCCCAAAGTGCCAGCCGCGGTAGTGAACGGCCAGGTTTTTCCGAAGCGGGGCGGCTATCAACAACTTGCAGCACGCCAATCGGCTTCAACTACATTTATTCAAACAGGGAACAGAGATGGGTATGGACTCGCTGAAGGTTGATCTTTCCGGGCAGACGGCAATCGTGACAGGAGCGTCTCAGGGGCTGGGCCGACAGATGGCAATTGCCTTGGCGGCGGCAGGAGCAAAAGTTGCCTGCGTCGCGCGCAACGCGGAAAAACTGGCAGAAACCGTGGCTGCGATCAAGAATGCTGGCGGCGAAGCCGAAATGATGGCCGCCAACGTGGCAGAAACCGCTGCAGTCCAGGGCATAGTCGACAAGGTTGATGATCAGTGGGGGCGACTTGATATTATCGTCAATAACGCCGGTATCACTCGCGACACGTTGCTGCCTGTGATGTCGGATGAACAGTGGGACGATGTGATCGCCACCAATCTGCGCGGGACCTTTCTGTTCTGTCGGGCGGCCAGCCGGGTGATGATGAAGCAGCGTTATGGCCGGATCATTAACATTTCCAGTGTATCTGGGCTGATCGGCAATCCGGGTCAGACAAATTACAGTGCGTCTAAGGCGGGAGTCATCGGATTGACTCGTAGCCTGGCCAAAGAATTGGCCAAACGCAAAGTGACGGTCAACGCCGTGGCCCCCGGATTTATCGAAAGTGAAATGACTCAGGCCTTGGGCGACGCAATTTTGGATGAAGTCAAAAAGCGGATTCCGGCCCGGCGAATCGGCACCGCCGACGATGTGGCGGCCTGTGTATTGTTCCTGGCCAGTCCAGCCAGCAGTTACGTAACGGGACAGGTGTTAACGGTGGACGGGGGCATGACGGCCTGATCTAACCCCCAATCGGCAGTATTTCCGGAAAAATTCGACCCCGCTGACCCCAAATAAAACCCTTCCCAGGCTGGTTTAAGCCTTGACCCGTTTTATGACAATCCTCTATCTTAATTCGGTCATATCGCGAGCGATATTGGTTTTTACATTTGAGATTTATCAAAGGAGGCCGGTTGATGTCGGTCGAACAAAGAGTGATTGATATCGTTGCCGAGCAGCTGGGTGTTGAGCGCGATAAAATCAAACCCGAGTCCAACTTTGTCAACGATTTGGGTGCCGATTCGCTTGATACGGTCGAATTGGTCATGGAATTGGAAGAAGAATTCGATATCAGCATACCAGATGATGCCGCTGAAAAAATCCAAACTGTTGGCGAAGCCGTCAAACATATCGAAAGCAACAACTAGTGGCGTCAAAGTTGATTTGGTTGATGGTGGTTTCCGTCTGGCCGGCTCGTTGCTGACGAAAGTGCCCACACCAATTTCCATTTCCCTGTTGAACCGGCACTGGTTTGAACAACTGGATTGTTTTCAGAATTAGGCGGCATTCATGAATCGGCGGGTTGTCATAACCGGCTGGGGGATCATTACCTCGCTCAGTTCCAATGTTGATGATTGCTGGCAGCGGATTCTGGCTGGCGAGAGCGGCATCCATGAAATCAAACTGGTCGACAATTCTGATCTCAAAGTCAAGATCGGTGGTGATGTCTATGACTGGGACGCCAGCCAGCAGATCGGTCAAAAGGATTCAAAAAAAATTGATCGCTTTTCACAGTTTGCGTTAGCGGCCGCGACGGACGCCATCAAATCTGCCGGTCTGGATTTTGCAAGCGCCAAAGATACCTCCCGTTACGGTTGTGTATTGGGTTCCGGGATCGGCGGCCTGACCACGATCTCGGAACAAATGGAACGCCTGACGTTGAAGGGTCCGGATCGCGTGTCGCCATTGACGATTCCCAAGTTGATGCTCAACGCGGGCGGCGGCAATATTGCGATCCAGTTCGGCTTGCGCGGTCCAAATTATTCCATTGCGACCGCCTGCGCCAGTGCCGCCAATGCGATGGGCGACTCGTTGAGCCTGATTCGGCACGGCGGCTGTGACCTGTTGATCACCGGAGGATCGGAAGCCGCAATGACGCGGATCGGGTTGAGTGCGTTTCAAAACATGAAAGCGCTTTCATTGCGGAACGATGAGCCGGCCCGCGCCAGTCGCCCGTTCGATTCCGGTCGGGACGGATTTGTTTTGAGTGAAGCGGCAGGTGTGCTTGTCTTTGAAGAACTGGAACATGCCCGTGCGCGGAATGCGGATATCCTCGCCGAAGTCATCGGCTTCGGAACGACCTGTGACGCCGGGCATATCACCTCTCCCGATGCGGAAGGCAAAGGCGCTTCGGAAGCCATGCGATTGGCGATTGCCGATGCTGGATTGTCCCCCGATCAGGTCGACTATATCAATGCCCATGGAACCAGCACCCCGTTGGGTGACAAGGCCGAAACGCTGGCTGTCAAGAATGTATTCGGCGGGCATGCCTACAAGGTCAGCATCAGCAGTACCAAGAGTCAGGTGGGGCATTCACTAGGGGCCAGCGGCGGCGTCGAAATCATTTTTGCCATCAAGGCGATCCAGAACAATGTGATTCCGCCAACCATCAATTTGGAGTCTCCCGATCCGGATTGCGATCTGGATTACACGCCCAACCAGCCGAAAGAACGTTCAACGACGATTGCGATGAGCAACAGCTTTGGCTTTGGCGGCCACAACGCGTCGATTATCGTTCGCGAATTTCGGGATTGATCGCCGACAGACGCGATTCTTATTGATTCCCGTTGGAGTTGCCAGCTGTGGAAAACGCGGTCCCGGAAATCATGAAAAGATCGGTCGTCCGTCGACTTGCGCGTCAACGTGTGCTTTGTGAATCTGGGTATAAACCGTCTTGATCATCTGCCGGGTTTCTTTTTCGCTCATGAAGCCCTGGGAGAATCCCGGTACGTCGTCGTCAATCGTGCCTTGGGCGGCGCAGACGAGATGGCGAATCAAATCGATTGGGTCTTCGTCGCCGACTGCAAATCGGATCGTCGTGGGAGTCAGGCCCGCTTCTTTCAAAGCTTGTTGATTGAGTTCGCTATGCGTGGTCAGGGCAGGGCAGTTGACGATCGAGTTGGTTTGTCCAAGACTGATCATATGGCCGAACGTGGGAGACAACGCATCAAAAAATCGTTGGAATGCTGCCCGGGGCGTATCCTCCATGCTGATCGTGAACAGCGGTGCAGGCAGACCCAGGTACATGTATCGTTGGCGGAATTCCGAATTCCCATCCGATTCGATCGCCGAGCAGTGGACGGTAATTTTCGGATGCGAGTCCAGGAACTTCGCAAGCATGATGGTCGTGATACACTTCCGCAGCATTCGAACGGTTAACGTGCGCATCCCCTGCATCACTTCGAACGCAGCATCGGCATTCAGGAACGCACCTTTGACATAATACACGTTCCAAAACATGGTTTCGTCCCAGGATTTACCTTTCCAGGAATCCCCTTTGGGAATGAACATGTCTTCATTTTTG
>JBGSXT010000859.1:0-2720 GCA_041751295.1 Mariniblastus sp. | reverse complement strand
TCGCCACCAGTTTCAACTTTGACCGGTTTGGTGACGTTGGTTGAAGTGTCACCTCTGGCTCCCGGTTCACAGTACTCGACGACCAGCTCCACAAAGTTGGGGGGCGAAAGGATGATCGGACGGTTATTGAAGAACATCATTTGGCACTGCATGCCATCTTTCAGGTATTTCCAGTTGTCGTCGACCTGCTCAGCTGTCAATTCGTACTGGTCATAGGTTTCGGTATGCATAAATACATAGGTCTCCCCCTGTTTGTACAAATACTGGACATTGACTTCGTTGATATCAGCCTCCAGCAGTGTATCCCCCCCTTTGTAGGTTTTCTGCAAACTCGTTCCGCGAACGAGATTTTTCAGCCGGCATTTATACAGCGCGTTCCCCTTGCCGGGTTTCACGAAATTCATTTCTGTCATCAAATAGGGCTCGCCGTCGATTTGAACTTTGAGCCCTTTTCTGAAATCACTGGTTTTGTATTCCACCTGGGAAATTCTCCGCTAAAGACTGTCGCTGCGTCGCGATGGGACCCTGCCATCAGGATTTGCCAAACAATGCTACGCTGCCGGGACCACATTCTGTCTGGTTTGAAAGATGAAGATTTTAACGGATACGAACGGACTTGTCCGCGCCACTGAAACCAGTTGGCAGCAGCACCTGAAGATGGCCATCCGTTGCCCGCAACAGCTGGCGGATCGGTTGGATTTGCCGCTTGATTCCATTTGCCCCAAACAGTCAACCAGCAGTTTCCCATTGTTTGTGCCGCTCCCCTTTCTCAGCCGAATTCGGCCTGGCGATCGCAATGACCCACTCCTGAGACAGGTTTTGCCCTCGAGCCGGGAAAACGAATGGCATCCGGATTTTTCGCTGGACCCCGTTGGAGATTCAAGATTTCAAGTGACAACCGGATTGTTGCATAAATACACCGGTCGCGCGCTGATGGTAGTAACGGGCACCTGCGCCATTCATTGTCGCTACTGTTTTCGACGCCACTTTCCCTATGAAAACTCCAGCACAATGGCGCGCGGCTGGCAGGCGGCAGTGGATCACCTGGCCAATGACCATTCGATCCACGAAATCATTCTCTCAGGAGGCGACCCGTTAACGGTTGTTGATTCACAACTTGAAACGCTGATTGACCGCCTCAAAGGGATCCACCACATCAAACGGTTAAGAATTCATACCCGGCTGCCGATCGTGATTCCTCAACGGATCACTCGGCGATTGGTTGCCTTGCTGGCCAAGTCGCGATTGACAGCCGTTGTGGTCGTTCACGCCAACCACGCAAACGAGATTGATTCCGAAGTGGCTGCCGCAATTGACAGGTTGAGGTCGAATTCCATTTCAGTGTTGAACCAGTCTGTGTTATTGAAAGGTGTCAATGATGATCCTGTGGCACTGGTCGAACTCAGCGATCGGCTGGTCGAGATCGGCGTGCTGCCGTACTATTTGCACCAGCTCGACCCGGTTGCCGGTGCGGCCCATTTTGAAGTCCCGGTGGCGCGTGGCCTCGAATTGATGACGCACTTGAGACGCACGCTTCCCGGTTACATGGTGCCCCGATACGTCCGCGAAATTCCCGGCGAACCAAGCAAAACGATCCTCGCATAAGATTCCTGGCTGGCCTAAGATTCTGTTCTGATTGATTCGGCATTCGAGTAGATAGCGCAATGAAAGTATTGATTGTGGGCAGCGGAGGGCGGGAGCATGCGCTGGCCTGGAAGATCGGGCTCAGCAGCCGGGTTGACCGGGTCTTCGTGGCGCCAGGAAACGCGGGAACGGCGACCGATGCTGAAAACGTTGAACTGGCTGCCGACGATATTGCGGGCTTGGTCTCCTTTGCCAAAAAAAACCAGATCGATTTGACAGTGGTCGGGCCTGAGGCTCCGTTGTGCGCCGGAATCACGGATGCCTTTGACGCGGCTAGATTGCGGGTGTTCGGTCCGAGTAAGGTCGCCGCTCGCTTGGAAGGGAGTAAAGTATTTTGTAAAAAAATGCTCCGTTCCGCCGACGTTCCGACGGCAGAATTCCACGAATTTCACACCGCTGAAGCGGGTGAGCGATTTGTCAATGAACGCTACGGAGAAACTCCGGAAGACGTTCCGCTGGTGGTTAAGGCCGACGGATTGGCGGCAGGAAAAGGGGCGATCGTTTGCGGAACCCGGGACGAAGCCTTGTTGGCGATCGAACGCATTGCTCGCACGCGCGAATTTGGAGTCGCCGGCAATCGACTCATCATCGAAGACCGATTGATCGGTGAAGAAGCCAGTATCCTGGCAATCACCGACAGCAAAACAATTCTGATTCTGCCGCCAGCCCAGGACCATAAACGGGCCGGGGATGGCGACACCGGCCCCAACACGGGGGGCATGGGTGCCTATTGCCCAACACCGGCCATCGACGAAGACATGCTTCGCTGGGTCGAAGAAAAAGTCTTCGTGCCGACGGTCCATATGATGAAACGAACACGCAATCCGTTTCGCGGAATTCTGTACGCCGGTTTGATGCTGACCAACCACGGCCCCAGAGTATTAGAATACAACGTTCGATTTGGCGACCCCGAATGTCAGGCGCTGTTAATGCGGCTTCAGTCCGATCTGGTCGATGTGATTGAAGCCACGGTCGATCGCAGACTGGGCGAAATCGAGCCGTTGGTTTGGGACCCGCGCCCCAGTGTCTGCGTCGTGATGGCATCGGAAGGCTATCCGGATCATTACGAAACGGGC
>JBGSXT010000858.1:0-4477 GCA_041751295.1 Mariniblastus sp. | reverse complement strand
AGCAGGTCATCGAAATCGACACAGCCCCGACTCCGCAGTAGTTGCTGATAACGATCGTAACCAATCGCGGCCAAATGGGCCCGGTCGGAATCGCTGTCGTTCATCGCTCCAGCAGGTGCGATCGATTTAGATTTCCAATGGGAGACGTGGTACAGCAGTTGGCTGGGTGAGAGCAGCGTTTCGGCCACTCGGATCTCGCGCAGCACTTCGCGGGCAAGAGATTCCTGATCACCCCGGTTGTAGATCGCGAACTTGGCCGGGTAGCCCAATTGCCTGATATGGCGGCGGAGAACACGGACACACAATGAATGAAACGTCGAAATGTGCGGGCGGCCATTCCTGCTTTTCCCCAGCAGCGCCTTAAGTCGCTCCTGCATTTCATTGGCGGCTTTATTGGTAAACGTGACGCCCAACAGGCGATCTGCGGCGACTCCAGAGCGGATCAGCTTCGCAATCCGGTACGTAATGACTCGCGTTTTACCGCTACCGGCACCGGCCAAGACAAGCATTGGCCCTCGCAGGGTGTTTACGGCTTCATTCTGTGCGACATTTAGTCCTGACATCACTGTTCCAATACAAGGCGCATCATGCAGTGGCCGACATGGTACCGGAATTGGAATGCAGTTGGCAGGGATCGCTGGAATCTGAAGGCAGATTGGAATCGAATTGTTTGATACGGGCTGTGAAGTAGTCAACGGCGGTTAATTCAGCGATAATAAATTCATGTGGCCCGAAAGCGATAAGACCCAGGAATTGTTGGCGAACGCCAAAGATGGCGATCATTCGGCAATTAATCAATTGATGGATCGGCACCGGAATTCGCTCAGGCATCTGGTACGAATGCGACTGGATCACAAGATTCAACGGCGACTTGATGTCAGCGATGTCGTGCAGGACATTCTTGTTGAGGCCAATCGCCGGCTACAGAAGTATCTCGCCGATCCCGTAATGCCCTTTCATTTATGGCTGCGGCAAATTGCCCGCGACCGAATCATCGATGCCCATCGTCGCCATCGGGTGTCAGCCCGTCGCAGTATCGATCGGGAACAGCCCATTGCAGCTCCAAGAGGTTACGACGAATCGTCGATTCAACTGGCAGCGATTATTGGCGACAACCAATTGACGCCGGCCGCCGCCGCGTTACAGAAAGAAATTGCCGGTCGCATAGAACTGGCAATCACCCGGCTGGACGAAAAGGACAGCGAAATTATTATCATGCGTCATTACGAAATGTTGACCAACCAGGAAATTGCCTTGGCCCTGGAATTGACCGAACCAGCCGCCAGCATGCGATACCTGCGGGCCGTTCGACGATTGAAAAACAATCTACAAAACGATTCGCCGGACGAATCTTCATCGATGTAGGACGATGCGCATTGTGAACAGTCGAATGAACATCATCCGCGAAGATCGTGAACAGGAGCTTGCCAACCTGCTGGCCCGACTGATGGATCAATGTGCCGCCGGGAATCGAATGGATCTGGAAGAATCATGCAGTCAACACCCCGAGTTTGCCAACGACTTGCGTGAATTATGGGGAACACTGGCGGTAACCCGGGCTGCCGGGTCCGGATTTTCCAGTACCGATATTGGTCTGGAAGGTTTCGACAGACAATCGCCAAGTCTTGAACTGCCATTCGATCTGGGCCAATATCAGCTCCTCGAAGAGATCGGACGGGGTGGAATGGGAATCGTCTACCGGGCGATTCGAAAAACCGATTGTCAGACAATCGCCATCACAATGATCCTGACGGGCAACTTCGCATCGCAACTGGAAAGGCAGCGATTCCATGCCGAGGCAATGGCTGCCGTCCATTTGGATCATGCGAATATCGCACCGATTTATGAAATGGGTGAGCACAATGGCATGCCGTTTTACTGCATGAAGTTGATCGAGGGACAAACGCTCAGCCAGCGACTGCTTTCCGGTCCGTTGCCAACTCGCCGTGCCGCAGCAATGTTGGCAAAGGTCTGTGATGCCATCCAGTACGCCCATCATCAAGGTGTACTTCATCGGGACATCAAACCTTCCAATATCCTTGTGGACGAGGACGGTGAACCCTTCGTCGTAGATTTTGGATTGGCAAAACGGGAATCGGATTTGGCGGAAATTACCAGAAGCGGTGCCGTGCTGGGAACGCCATCGTACATGTCGCCCGAACAGGCTGCCGGAGCGCGGTCGCAGGTTGGTTTTGCCTCGGACATCTATTCGTTGGGGGCCGTGCTGTATCACATGGTCACGGGGCGGCCACCGTTCCTGGGGGAGACACCCGTGGACACTGTATTGATGGTGATCGAGCAGGATCCGATCAATCCCAGAGCGTTGAATCCGAGAATTCATCGCGACCTGGAGGGTATTGTGATGCGGTGCTTACAGAAACCCAAAGACCTGCGTTACGATTCGGCCCAACAGCTGTCAGCTGATTTGACCGCCTTCCTGAATAGCCAGCCGGTTTCAGCTCGAGAAGGGCGGTTCGGGCAAATCATTGGCCATTTGATGCGTGAAACACATCATGCTGGAGTGCTCGAAAACTGGGGCCTGCTCTGGATGTGGCACAGCCTGGTGTTGCTGTTGGCTTCGTTGGTAACCTGGTTTGCCTATGCATCCGGTAATACAGATGGAACGTTTTACCTGGTTGTTTGGGGAGCCATCTTTGCTACCTGGGCCATCGTGTTCTGGTGGCTGCGCCGGCGGATGGGGCCCGTCACGTTTGTCGAGCGGCAAATCGCTCACGTGTGGGCCGCCAGCATGTGCTTGGTTGCATCGATCTATCCAATTGAATTGGCGATTGGTCTGCCCCCTCTGGCACTGGCACCGCTGCTCGCGGTCGCCTGCGGCATGACTTTCGTTATCAAAGCCGGTATTCTGTCCGGCACCTTTTACGTTCACGCGATCGCGATGTTCAGTTGCGCGATTCTGATGGCGATGCTTCCAGACTACTCGATGATCATGTTTGGTATTGCGTCGGCGGCTTGTTTCTTTTTGCCAGGATTGAAGTACTACCTGAGAAAACGGCGGTCAATCCAGGCCAGTCTGTAAGAATGATTCCGATCAACGACCGATCGTCGGTAAGCACATCGGCTGTGGTTGAGAAGAACCAATCTGCGGTGGGCCGCAACCGTCCTGCAGGAAGTCGCGTGGGCCTCGTGTTGTGTAGTAAGGGTAGGCATAAGTTGGAGCCGAGCTGTCCGGTCCGGCACCTGCTGCGTTGGCTGCGGCTGCCGTGTGTGGGATTTCGCCACCATAAGGGTGGCTCGAACCGGCAAAACGACACGCTCCCAGGCGACCTTTCGAAAGGCAACCAATACAAGAACATGACTTGCCCTCGCCCTGCATCATTGGTCGATGAAAAAGCCCTCTTGCAACGGCTTGGTCTGAACCAGTTGCAGGACCCGATGGACCATAGTTGTAAAAGCCGGCGGAAGGCGCTGCGTTACTCGAATGATTCATGCCGGCCATGGGGGCCGCGATCCCAGAATGGTTTAAGCCGATCGCGCTGCCGTTACCACAATCGCCGCATCCAAAACAGCCGACGCCCCGTCCCAATCCCTTGCAAGTCGCGCGCGGCAGAAGTCGTGATGTTGCACATTCGTCGCACGAACCACAGCTCGAGCCTCGGCAGGATTTACCTCGAAGCAAACCTCTCTTCGCAACTTTGGACTCTGCGAACCGTTGGCTCCACCCCTGCAGCTGATTTTTCACGTAGGAAGGTGCGGCTTCGCATGAGTCACAAGTAGTTGGATCCGAGAAATGTTCGTCGCTCAGATGTGCTCCACACATCGGTCCACACTCGAAGCCAGTATCGGAAAGTGAATGTTGTGTTCCGCAGTTACCCGATGAACAATCGCCGCCGGAACAGTTGCCGTTGGAGCAATCACCGTTGGAGCAGCCAGATTCCTGCGAATCGCCGCCACGTCCAAACAAGGGCCTATGGAGTCTGTTACCGAACTCCTGCCCTGGATTATATGATCCGTCCTGATTACCGGCGTTCCAATTGCCCCCAAATCCGTTGCCTCCTTGGGTTCCATTATTCGTGGCACAGCCGCTGATCATCAACAGACTGGTAACCAAAGCAAATACATTTGCCGTCCGCATTGTTTTTTTCCTTGGAAATTGGGTCAATTATTCACATGGTTCTGTTTCGCCACAGTCGAAGTGGTGAACTGGAACTTGCGATCGGGAAGCCATCTTGATTCTCAGGATTGGCTGAAGCGACAAACGTAACGGGAATTTCGTTCGTCAAAATCAACATCGTCTTTACGATCGGGAAAATTGAATATTTCGATAGATCCGATATGAGCGGAACTAGAGTCTGCGGATTGAGTAAAATGAGAGGATCGAATTGGAGCTTTTGAAAAGCAAATGGGCCGAAATTCACCGATCGCGTGATTGAATGATAAAGTCGATTTGTCAAAGAAATCCAGTTGCGACTGTTTCAGAATATCATTGTCGCCGGTGTGTTTTTTTCAGGGTTAT
>JBGSXT010000857.1:0-2656 GCA_041751295.1 Mariniblastus sp. | reverse complement strand
CGGATTGCCAGTTGGGAATTGTCGGATCAAACTCCGACCTATTACGAAACAATTGCGCTTCGACGTCTGTTTCGCACGCTGCTTGATCCGTGGCGGACGGCGACTGCTTTTCGAATTGAATTCCGGATCCATTCGCTCGTCGATCGACCCAATTCGTATGATGCCGAAGTCATGGTCGACATCAGCGGCAACGTCAACGCTCAAACGATTGCTGCTACTGGAGCGAGCCAGGAGATTGGTCGATCGGCAACGGGAGTCTGGAAAATCGTCTGGGAAAAGAATACCGAGGGTACCGAACCGAAAATCAAATTGATCGACATGTTGTCCCACGAGGAAACCATTAATTATATCGACCAGGGAGTCATGTTTCAGGATTGCACCCGGTCGGTGTTGCGCAAGGATCAGCCGTTAATGGATGAATTATCCTTTGGACTCGACCAATGGGCCCAGCGGATACCTGGACTCGACATTGTTGGCGACAACGGGCTGGCGATTGGCGATGTCAACAATGACGGACTCGATGACATCTATGTCTGCCAACCCCACGGCGTCGGAAATCTGTTGCTGATTCAAAATGCGGACGGCACCGCCGACAACACAGCGGTGGCGGCGGGCGTAGACTTCCACGACAACAGTTTGGCCGCATTGATTGTTGATATCGACAACGACGGTCGTCAGGATCTGGTCGTTGCCACCGATGAAGCATTGGTTCTGATGTCCAACAACGGCCAGGATTCTTTCCAACTAGAACATGCTTTGAAGATCGGACATGGAACCCAGTCCTTGTCGGCGGCTGATTTTGATCTGGATGGCGATCTTGATCTGATGCTGGCCAAATATCGACCTGTCGCGGAATTCGACGACATTTTTGCCCAGCCAAAAAATGAAATGATGAATGCCATCAACGGGGGCCGCAACGTCCTGTTGCGCAATGATGAAGCCTGGAAGTTCACGGACGTGACCAGTGAAGTTGGACTGGCTGTAAACAATCAGCACTACACGCGCGCAGCGACATGGCTCGATTACGATGTCGATGGCGACTTGGATCTGTATTTCGCCAACCATTTCAATCAGGACCAGCTGTTTGAAAATCGGAACGGATGGTTCCGGGAAGTCGCCAAACCGAAGCTGTCCGAAAATGTGGCAAACAACTCCACTGTATCCGTGGGTGATTTCAACCGCGATGGCGTGCCTGATTTTTTTGTCGCCGCCGATGCGGGGTTCACGGCCCGCCGAATTGCCAAAGAATACATCGCCGTGGGCGGTCAAAAATCAAAGGAAGCGGAAGGATATTCGGGTCTGAATCAGGTATTCTACTGCACCGGCGAGGCCAAATCGCTTTCGAATTTCGAATTTCAAGCGCCCGTTTTTTCCAGTGAATCAAGCTATGGATCTGTCGTTGCCGATTTCAATAATGATTCGTGGGAGGACATTGCCGTGACCAATGGCTGGCTGACACGTCACAGCGATACCAAAGCGGAATCGTTCTTCTATCGCCACTTGTTTGACCCGGCCGACGATGAAAATGCCGCGACTACCCATCCGTTTCAGGCCCAACACGAAATATCAGATTTGTGCCGCGCCGGCGATTCATGCAATGGTTTCCAACGGAATCGCTGTTTCCTGTCGACCGGAGCATTGGCATTTTCCAATTACTCCAATTCCTCAGGCTTTGATTTCGACGATGACGCACGCGCCGTTGGATCAACAGACTGGGACGGGGACGGGAACATCGACTTGGTCGTCACCAACCGAACTGCTCCTCGTCTAAGGATTTTGCACAACCGCTATCGGGGAACCAACGGGTTCCTCAAATTGCGACTTGAGGGAACAAAATCCAATCGAGACGCAATTGGAAGTCGCGCGGAAGTCCATCTGGTGGGCGAAGAGGTTCCACTGGTCAAACAGCTGACTGCCGGTTCCGGTCGAGCGGGGCAGTCAACGAAGGAGTTGCATTTCGGTTTGGGCGACGGTCTGGGTATCGAAATGGTCGTCATCCACTGGCCCAATGGCAACTCGCAAACCTATACCGGATTGCAAGCCGGAAAAACCTATCGGATTGTCGAAGGGGAGAATGAAGCAGCCGACGGCAGCAACGATCGTTATCGAATTGCGATCGATGCCGAGTCGATTGTACCGGCAACGGGAACTCCTGATACCGATCGGATTCGGTTCTTTCCCGCGACCCGGTTGCCGATACTGCAATACCGCAGCTTCGGCAACCCGCAAAAACAGAAATGGTACCAAATCGAAAATGTTGGCCGACGTCCACTGCTTTGCATTTTTTGCTCGCATGAATCCGACAACACGGACTTGCTGCGCGACTGGAACTCGCATGGGCGCAGTATCTCCCAACTTAGCGGCGATCTGTTGGTTGTGTTTCATGGCAATGACTCTGACAATGACGCCCACGTGAAAAAATCACTTCTGCAGATTGAAAATGCTGAATTCAAATTCCCCTGGGGCGATCTTTCCGAGGCCAGCAACGACAAGCTGGCCCAATTGATGGGACAATGGTTTTTCCAGCAAACGCTGCCGGACGAACCGTTTGCCATTCTGCTCGATGGCGATGGCAATCTTCACTACGCCTACGAAAACAGGGAATTGAATTGGGAAACCGTTGCGCCTGATCTGAAAAAAATCGCCGATCGGAATT
>JBGSXT010000856.1:0-4741 GCA_041751295.1 Mariniblastus sp. | reverse complement strand
CGACATCCTGCAGATTCACGACGCCGTCCTGATTAATATCTGCGGCGGCGATAAACATGCCGTTGGTGATCGCATCGACAAACGGTGCCACGTCCTGCAAATTGACGACTCCGTCGCCGTTAACATCGCCCAATGGATTCGCCGCTCCGGTGATCAATGATTGGCCGGGAACGATCAAGCCTCCACCGGTCGCGAATGCACCCAGCGGCGTACCCGATTCGGAGAACCGGAAGATGCCGGCAGCACCCGCCAAGGCGATCAATAACTCGGAATCATTGTTGGGCGAAATCAAAATATGGGAGGGAAACGTATCGCCGCCGGTGGAAAAGCTGGTTTGCAACTGGCCCTTGCTATCGAATTCGCTGATTTGATGCGTGAACAGACTGGCGACCCACAAATCGCCATCGTTGTCAAACACGAGTCCCGACGCACCGGGCAGTGAATCGGCAAACATGTTTAGAAACGTCCCGTTGCCGCCGTCAAAAATCTGGATTTCACCCGTATTAAAACTGGCGACATATAAATTTCCGTCAGGACCGAACGCAAACGATGATACGCCGGACAGGCCTGGCCCGCCGCTGGTGAATGGTCCCAGACCGGTACCATCAACGGCCACGGCATCGACCGACGAACCAAAAAAATTGGCGACATAGAACAGGTTGTCCGGACCCCTTCGAATGTCGGCAGGCCCGGCAAAATTGGCGCCCGTTGCGGCGGAAGCAAATTCGTTGAGAAAAGTTCCGTCATTGGCATCAAACCGCAGGATGGAATTGGTATTTTGACTGGCCACCAAAAGATTGCCGCTCGAATCCAAAACGAGTCCTACCGGCCCGCTCAATCCGCCATTCATATTTGGATCGCTGGAAACAAGCACATTGAGAAATTCGCCAGTGACCTGATCGTAGCTCAAGATCTGATTGCCAAAATTGTCGGACACTACTAAATCGGCGGTTGCCAATTCAGTCAACGAGGCGTTAAGAAGCAGCAACAAAGAAGTCAAACGTACAGATTTCAAAAACATGGTTGTTCCTCTGGCAATTAAGTTCAGTCAATCAAGGGTAGGTGTTTTCAAGCATTTCACATGTAAGCGGCGCTCAAGAACTGGTAATTCGTTAATCAGGGAAGTTCGGCCGTGACTTCTCCTCCATTAGGTGTGGCGAGACCACGCCAGACGGTCAAGTCCGTATTCTGGTTGATGAATTGGGTCGCACCATCAGCCATCGAAACATTCACACCGCCCGGATGCCAGCTGCGCGCGGCGCGCCAGCCGTAGCCGGTAAAACGTTTTGTTGGATCGGGGTTAAACGTGACTCCGATCACATCGGGTGTTTCGCTGTTGGGCAGGTAATGATGGTTGTAGAGCGTGCATCTGAATTCGCCGTTAAGCCACAAGAAGCCACGACGATTGCTGACGTTCCACTGCGTTGCGCTCGTCGCAGCATTTTCGGTCAACGGCGAAAAAGGAACATACCGATAGACGGTTTGCGGAGATTCTGCAACAACCGCAGCCTCATTAGTGCTTTCCGGGCCGGTGCCCAACGTGCTTTCCGAAAGTATAATCGTCTGGCTCGTTCCGTCGATGAAGTTTGACAGCTTTGTCTGTGAATTGACATAAAACGTGCCGTCAACCCCTTCGTCCAGGAATGGGGTCCCACCCCCCGCGCCCGTTCCCGTGCATCCCGCATAGTTCGTCGGACCCAGCGCACCAACACCGAATCCTGATGAAACGGAAGTTCCTAGATCACTGGGACAAAGAAATGTAGAAACGACTGCGCCGGCGGCAACAACATTGAAAGGATCGACGTTGAATCCTGGTGGCCCAAATAAGGGGACGGACAGTTCCAATGAATTATGCAGATTGGACTGCTCCAGGTACGGCGCCAGATGAGCCAACAGTGACCAACGGAAGAAGCTGTGGGGATAGGCCGGACTGGCGGCGAATTCTTTCGACACCGCGCCAACAGGCAGCAAACGCTGACTACTTTCAAAATTGAGGCAGGCAATGGCCAATTGTCGCAAATTGTTGGAACACTGGGTTCGTCGGGCCGCTTCCCGGACCTGCTGCACTGCAGGCAGCAACAGTCCAATCAAGACTCCGATGATCGCAATCACGACCAGTAATTCGACCAGCGTAAACGCCCCGCTTGCGCGTCTCCCAAAAGTCGATGATCTCAAAGAAACAGTATTTTTGGACATGATCGGTTCTGAGAACGTTTCAGAATTTTATCTTGAGAAAATGAATGACCGCGCGCCCCCATCAAACTCCAGCCCGACAAGCTGGAATTTTTCTTTGAATAGAGCCCAATATGACCTGTACGACCCGCTGATTGTATACGGGATGATGGTAGGAGTTGTTTGGATTTGGGACCAGGAGCAGCAAAACCGCAAAAAAACACTCAATTCCGTTGCCGAAATAACGAGTCTGCAAGTTGGCATACAAAAATCCAACCGTCGGATTTCGCAATTTTGATTGGCGACCTCCCAGTCGCTGCTCAAAGACAAGGGAACGGCTCTGATTTGGTCGATCAACGATCAGCCGGCAAGCGTTGGCGTGATGATTCGTGAACAGCATCCCCGGACAACGAGCCGTTGATCGAATAACCCCAATCTCAAGAGGTCACACAGCACTACCAGCGTTGTTGGTAGATCAAGTAAAGCGATTCGGCATCGGATGCCTGATTGGGACCGGCGGTGTTTTCCAGAAAGCTGCCGCCAAACAGCGTGGCGTAGCTCAACAGTACGTCACTGTAATTTGTCAGATGGAAATTCATAACAATGTCAATTTCATCGCCGACATTATTTCCCGCCAATCCAGTCGGGTCGCGTCGTATCGCCGCTCCACCAGCGTTGTAGAGCGCATCGGCACTCTCATCGAGCCAGAAATGATGATACTGTAACCAGACGTTAAACCACGGAGTCGGGTCGAGGTACATATGGACGTTCAGGTCATGAATGTTTTGACGACCGACCAGATCCGTCCAGCCCAGGTAATAATGTCCGAAGGGGAACACCTGGTTGAAAGTATTTACGTCGCCGACGTTTGGATCCGAATCGCCGCTGGCATAATCGTAATACAACCAGGCCGTTGGATTCCAACAGGCTTTTTTCCAATTCTTTCCTAAACCGGCTGTCGCCATGCCGGCGAAAACGTCACTGTTTACCTGCTCGCCAAATTGGATGGCCCCTTCAAAATCCCAGAGTCGGCCTTCTTTGTCGCCCGACCATCGACTTCCGACTGTACTTCTCTCAAATGGCGAACGGACGATTCCCTGTTGGACTACGTCGTTACCATTGTCGTACAACAGGTAATACATATCCAGCGCTTGGCCCTTTTCCGGTTTATAAGTTAACCAGCTGCCGGCCAGATTCTGGTTTTCATCCGGGACATCGAAATCGCTGGCCAGTGGTGGAACAAATTGGGCCCAGAACAGATCGTAGTCCCATTTTTCGCCTTGACGGAAAAGCTTGACTCCATCGAACGTATTCCGTTTGTTGGCCCACGGCAGCGGGGAAACAAGTCGCTGTGATCCGTAGATCAACTCCTGACGACCACCTCGAACAAAGACCGGCTTGTCGGCGTAATCAAACAGCTTCAAATCCACGAACAGATTCTGCAGGTCGCCCAGATCGACATCGAACGGTAACGGAGGCAGTTCCGACGCAAAATTGTCGGCCCAGATATATTCCGCGTACAACCGGAAATTGTCCCGATACCACAGGTCGCTATAGAGTCGGACGTTCAACAATGTGAAGTCGTTGACTGTTTCCGTCAAACGGCTGTTTTGCTGGTGTTGGTAATTGACCCAATAACTTCCCCCGGTACTAAACAACCAGCAATCATTGAGATGGATGCGCTTTAATCGTTGGACAAGATCCCGATCTTCACAGGGAATACTCTCGACAAAACGCCAATCGGCGTCAAAGAATGGCCATGGATTGATGGCGAACGGCGCATAACCCGATTTGGGTCGAGCTTTCTGACAATCATCTGTTATTTGATCAAAGATTGAATAATAAGCGGGACACTCGCTACTGTAGGGAATCAAAAAATTTCCCGGCCGCTGCATTGGATGAATGGTGGCCGGATATTTTGACCAATCGATCAACTTGCCATGACAACATGTTTTGCAGATTGACTCTTCGGCTTTCTTTTTTGCCGCTTTTTCAGCTTCCGCTTTTTTCTCAGCATCAGTTTTCGGTTTCTCAGCTTCGGTTTGGGTAGGAGATGACGGCGAACCGGGCGCGGCTACTTGATTAGCAGTCTCGTCCGTTCCTAATGCAGGCGATTGGTTTCCAAAAGTGATCGGATTGTTAGTCGCATTACGAAGAGTCGAAATTGGCTGATCCGGATCAAATGATGCATTATTCCAATCTTGAGCCGTAACGAAATTGAGTATACCGGCATTCAGGATCAATAACACGCAAATGAAATAAACTACAATTTTCATCGAATCTCCCTGACGATCGGCTTCGTTGTAAAAATTCAAAATACCCATTCTGCCGTATTTATCGTCGCAACCGTTCTCAGTCTGCGGCGATTTTTATTCACGAAGCCAGAAAATGTCGTGTTTTCCCGGTTTGTAGCGAACCAGCTACAACCGTTTGGATTCCCGGCTACAGACAATCCAGAAATTCAGGCAACACTGGAAGCAAATACCGAGTATTAACCTGAATTGAACTATTTCGTTGAGTTTGCCGAGCACTTCCTTCCCGCTAGCGATGCGTCCTTAATTCTTTTTTT
>JBGSXT010000855.1:0-5115 GCA_041751295.1 Mariniblastus sp. | reverse complement strand
CTGGAGCTGTTCATCCCCGTCTGTCAGGCGATTCAACACGCCCATCAAAAGGGAATCATCCACCGGGACCTGAAACCATCCAACGTCCTGGTCTGTCTGTACGACGGCAAACCGGTAGCCAAAGTCATCGGCTTTGGACTGGCCAAGGCGCTCGAGCACACTTCGAAACTGACTGACAAAACACTGTTCACCGAGTTTGGCCGTGTGGTAGGGACGCTGCAGTACATGAGTCCCGAACAGGCCGGGATGAATGCGTTGGACATCGACACCCGCACCGATATCTATTCTCTGGGAGTGATGCTGTACGAACTGCTGACTGGCAGCACACCGATCGAGACCGAAACTCTCAAAAAGAATGCCATCCTTAAAGTCCTCGCCACGATCCGCGATCACGATCCGCCCCGGCCCAGCGCGCGGTTGAGCAGCAGCACCAACGAAGTGGTAAGCGGCATTTCAACTCAACGCCACATCGACCCGGGGAAACTGAAAAACATCCTTCGCGGCGAACTCGACTGGATTGTGATGAAGGCGTTGGAAAAAGACCGCACCCGGCGCTACGAGACGGCCAATGGACTGGGCGTCGAGATCCAGCGCTATCTGAGCGGCGATCCGGTGCAGGCACGGCCACCCTCACGAACCTACCTGCTCCGCAAGTATATGAAAAAGAACAAAGGGCTGGTGGCTTCACTAGGCGCTATCGCGGCACTGCTATTGCTGGCGGTTGTCGGCACGTCGTATGGGATGTTTCGCGCCGGTCAGAGCGCGTTGCGAGCGGAGCAGAGAGAACAACTGGCGATCGATGCGGTCCAGCGGTTCCGCGACGCGGTGGCAGAAAATCCAGAGCTAAAGCACAACCCGGAACTGGAGGAATTGCGACAAACATTGCTCAAGGAACCATTGGCCTTTTTCCGAGAACTTCGCGACCGGCTGCAAACCAACGGCAATTCAGACCCGCAATCGCTTAGACGCTTGGCCGACGCCAGCTTCGAGCTCGGAGCCATGTCCGAGGAGGTTGGCAATATGGAAGACGCGCTTGCAGCGTACAATTCTTCGTTGTCCATTCGCGAACAGCTGGCTATCGAAGCGCCGCAGGACTGGGAAAATATCAAAAAACTGGCGGAGAATCATCACAACGTTGGCTACGTGCTTGCCCGAACCGGCAGGTCAGACGAAGCTCTCATATCTTATGACGCCGCGATTGAATTGCTCGAGGACCTGATCGAACATGTTCCGAATGAGTTCAGTTTCCAAGCCCTTTTGGCCACAGTAAATCTGAACAAAGGCTTGTTATTCGCCGAACAAGGAAGTCTTAACGATGCAAAAGGCTGCTTCAACTTCGCCCTTGTGCAGTGGCAGCAGCTGTCGAAGGCTGTTCCAGGAGAACCGCAACATCGGAAGGACATGGCCGTAACTCTCAACAACCTGTCCCTTGTTTTTGGTAAATTTGGGCAAGCAGACAAGGCGCGCGAGGCCCTCAATCGTGCGCTCGCCATCCAACAGCAATTGGCGGAGAGTTATCCGGACGACGAGCAGCTTCAGCGGGATCTCGCCAACTCCCACCACAATATCGGATTCGCGTTGACCCAAGCAGGAAACCCACGCGAAGCATTGGCGCCATTTCAGGCCGCCATCGCTATTCTAAGGAATCTGCTTAAGTCCCACGCTTCAAACTCCTTATACCAGGCAAATCTTGCCAGCAGCTACGTTAATATGGGAAACGCAAGCATGAATACGAGCGATAATGATGGAGCGTTACAGTCGTACCAATTGGCAACCGAACTTCAGCGCAAATTGGTCGACGCCAACCCAACCGTAACTCGGTACAAACAGGAGTTGTCCTGGAGTTTTAACAACATTGCTGCTGTTTTGATGCGAACCGGGAAACTTGAAGAGGCGGTTGATGCAATGAATGATGCGTTGGATGTTACGTCCGAGCTAGCCGCATCGAATCCACACTCACCTGATTATCAATATGGATTGGCAACGACTCATTTCAACATCGGCGCCTTACTCGGCCATCAGAAGAAATTCGAGAAAGCAATTACGGCGAGCCTGGCGGCCTTGGCGATCCGCAAACGTCTGGCAGACGAACATCCTGAAAATACCGAGTATCAGTACGGAGTTGCGAGAAATCGTCTCAACTTAGGAGAGTTCTACATGTCGACCAAGAAAGTAGCGGAAGCAAAAGAAATGACGCAGGCGGCGCTTGGAATATTCGAATCTCTCCGAAGAGCACAACCCAGCGTTGCAAACTATATTAGCGATATCGGAAACGCCAAAAGTAGTCTCGGTTTAATCGAACTGGAGGCCAACCAGCTCGAAACGGCGCGCGAGCTATTCAAGGAGTCGATCGCATTGCTAAAAAAGGCCCTCAAGGCGTCACCAGATAATCCCGTTTTCCGAGAAGCTCTGGATGCCCACTTGGCCAGGCTAGCCGAAGTCGAGAGCAGAATTGCCGACGATTCTGGCGCAGCCGACGCAGACAAGGAGATTGACAAGAGGCCAGAATGACGCAAACTCCGAAGTGAGTGCGGTTACGCGATCATTAACCCGACTACCCAAAAATGGTGATAAATAATCTAACTCGACGGATCTAATGAAATCGAGGAATGATTCTCATGGACATTGTCAATCCGCCGAATCTTACAGATCCAACTGAGCGCGGACTACCGGCTGGAAGCCGGTAGGTTTGTTTGAAATCGAGCTTACGACTGAAGTCGCCGCCCGTTTTCTGTTCACGATACTTGAAACTTGTCATCTTCGTCAGTTGTCACTCTGCGACCAGTTCGAGAACGCTTGGTCGCGCGAACAACGCGCCGATATCGCATGGCGGCTGGAACGCATCGAGTCGCCCCTTCGGGGGAAAATGTTGCAGGCGTTGTTGGAAAAAGCCGCCGAACGAACAGCGATTCAGCGCGAGATCGCCGATGTGAACGCCAAGCGGGTTGCATTCATCGCAAACGAGCAAAAGAAACTGGCGGACTCCGGTACCGATTCAGAATCGACGTTGGGCGACGCGATTCAATCGGCAATCAACAAACAGTTGAAAAAATCCGGTTTTGAATTCGAAAAATAATTGTCGTTCATTCCGGCTGTATGCGAAACAGGACCGCATTTGTCGGTGGTGCATTTCGTTTCTTACGCAGTTGCTGGCGGACGCCAAGGTCCGATTTTGCACAATTTTCCAAGGCGAGCCGCGGACGTAAATATACCGTAGAACGAATTGCCCATTCGTTCCCGCGGCGCCACGGACGAATTGGCAAATCGTCCTACATGTATACTGATTCCAGTATCCAGTCTAAAACACGTCCGTCAGGAAGTGGTGTCCCCAGTGGTATCGGCGGGGAGTCGGGTATTCGTTGTGCCAGGCACGGTTGTAAACAGGAATCCTCATCTCCGGCGGATACCGATAGTACAAGCTGTCGGCGCTGCGATAGTAATTGTTGCCCCAGTAATTTTGGGGATAGGTCACATACGGGTAGTGATAGAATTTGTTGTAGTTCACTGCCGAATTCTGCTGTCCCCAGCTGGCACCATACGCCTGCTGTTGCGCGGCCGCTGAATCGACATGGTTCACCACTGCAAACGCAATCAAGCATGCACTGGCAATCAGTAGGCTTCGGATCATTCTCAATGGCTCCCCTGTTGATTCCGGGTCTGGCAACTTGATTTGGCCCGTCAGGCCGACCGTTGTCCAGGTGTTGGGTTTCATCGTCAACCCTGAAGATCGGCATCCGTTGCAATCGTGATTGAAATAATATCCAACAATATCGTTGCAAAGCGACTTATCGTTGTCCCGAGCGCCCATTCCGGTTTAATCTGAAACGGTTAGTTGGGATTTTCCGGCCGGAAACCCGCCGATGCCTGAAGGCTAGCAAACATTGCTTCCGAATTGTGAATGTTCGAATGCCCGTTTACTGGCGCAGGGTGCGATCCCTGCCGGTTGCGCTCCCTTTGTAACCGGTTGACAATGGCCGCCGATTCTTAACGGCGCCGCGGATTCCAAGTTGTCCCGGATCACGTGCAATGGCATCGGTGAACAGACGCAGGTCATTAATTAAGGGCTCAATCTTGACGGTCTGATCGCGAATGTTTTTAACCGATTCGAGGGCCACATTGTAAAGTTCGGGGTCATTAAGCAGCTTCCCAAGTACCCCTTTGGAATTCTGCAGATTGCCCAACGCTTTGGCTGCCTGTTGAATCTGTTCAAAAATTTCATCTACGTTGGACAGACGTTCATTGACCTGTTCCAGAATTTCCGGCCCGTTCTCGTTCAAAGACTGGGTGAACCCTTCCAGATTTTTCAGATTTCTGTCGGCGGATTCACTGACTTTCTGAAATGAAGTGACCGTTTCGCGGACATCCGTGATGGCGTTGCGCACTTCGTCAAAAATCTCCGGCAGCGAATCGACGAATTCGTTGAAGCGATTCTTGAAATCCGGATCGCCGACCACTTCATTGATGTTTTCGAAGATGCGATTGAAATTATCGAGAGCCGTTTGGGTCTTCCGGCTGACTTCGCGGAAGTCGGCGATCAGCTGTTTTGCCTCGCCTCCATCACCGTCAAATACATCCTGGATCTTCTGTGACAGCTCCGCTACGCCTTCCCCCGCTTCGCCAACCTGGGCCGCCGTCAGTTCAAACGTGGTGGCAGTATTCTGGATCGATTCCAGAGTATCCGAGATCTGTTCTTCGAGATTCAAGGCGACATCGACAATTTCCATCGGATTTCTGCGAATCGCGACCGTTTCGATCAGTTCCGATGCGGCCAACGCTGCGCCCCGTTGGTCGGCAGGCAATGGCATGATCTCGATCACCGCATCGCCCAGGATCGATTCCGTACCAATCGAAGCAACTTCGTTGGAGTAAATGCGTTCGTCGTTGTCGATCCCCAGCGCAATCGTCACGAGATTGTCATCGGTTGAAACACTCTTCACGCGGCCAATCAACACACCGTTCTTGCGAACCGGAGTATTCGCTTTGACTCCCGGAGCGGTCTGTGGTTTCAGGTAAACGGTGTATTGGCCTTTCCAAACTTCGCTATTCAGGTAGATCAACGCCAGCAGAATGATGAACGCCAACATCACGAAGATTCCGACGCGCAGCTGTAATATC
>JBGSXT010000854.1:0-4076 GCA_041751295.1 Mariniblastus sp. | reverse complement strand
GGCTGAACAGGACCAACCGGTTCGGCGCCGAGTTGCGCTGAAAGTAATCCGAACAGGAATGGACAGTGAACAGGCACTAGCCCGGTTCGAACAGGAGCGACAAGCCCTGGCGTTGATGGATCACCCCCATATCGCCCGTGTTCTTGACGCCGGAGTAACGGACGAGGGGCGACCTTACTTCGCGATGGAACTCGTGCAAGGAATTCCAATTACCAACTATTGCGATCAGGAAATGCTCTCGATTGAAATGCGACTTCGGCTGTTCATTCCGGTATGTCTGGCCGTGCAACACGCCCATCAAAAAGGGATTATCCATCGCGACCTCAAACCTTCCAATGTCATCGTCGGACTTTATGACGGCCAGCCCATTACCAAGGTGATTGATTTTGGCGTCGCCAAGGCGTTGGGGCAACGCTTGATCGAACAAACCATGTTCACCGAAGTCGGCCAGATTATTGGCACGTTTGAATACATGGCCCCCGAGCAGGCGGAATCCAACAATCTGGATATCGATACAAGAGCTGACATTTATTCACTTGGAATTCTCCTATACGAACTGCTGACAGGAGCCCCTCCGTTCACGGCCAAAGCGTTGCGCAAAGGCGGACTGGGAGAAATGTTGCGGATCATCCGGGAAGACGAGCCCTCCAAGCCCAGTACCAAATTAACGGGAGACGATGACTTGCCAAATGTTGCTGCCCATCGCGGCCTGGAACCGGCTCGACTGGCTCGCCTGGTCCGCGGCGAACTCGATTGGATCACGATGAGATGCCTGGAAAAATCCCGATCGCGACGATATGAGACTGCCACCGGCTTGGCACAGGATTTGGAACGCTATCTGGTTGGTGAGCCAGTCCAGGCGGGGCCAACCTCGCGAATCTATCGCATCCGAAAGTTCATTGGGAAACACCGCGGTTGGTTAACCGCTGCCGCGGCATTTGGCTTATTGCTGGCGGTCTCTTTTGTCGCCTTGTCCTTTGCCTTCGTGGCCGTCAACCAGGAACGTCATGAAAAAGAACTGGCGCTCCAGGCCGAGAGCAATCGGCGGCGGCAAACGCGAACAGCGCTCGATACCATGTCGTCACAGCTCATCGAGGACTGGCTGGCCAGACAGCCCGTGATTCTGCCGGAACACAGGGAGTTTCTGGCAAATGCACTCCAGTATTACGAGGAATTCTCCGCGGACACCGGTCAACAGGAAGAGTCCCGCAGCGGTGCTGCACGCGCGTTCGTCCGCGTCGGAGAAATCCGTGATCTATTGGGCCAAACGAAGGACGCCGAGTTGGCATGGGAGCGCGGTCGGGATATCTACGCATCGCTGGCCGATGAGTTTCCTGGCGAACCCGCCTATCGAATGGAGCTGGCAAATGTCCATTCCGCCCTGGCTGCGAACTACGCCGAAACAAGTCGCATCCTGGAATCTGAATCAGCATGGGCTCAAAATTTGGCAATCCACCGAAGTCTGGTTGCTGATCACCCAAACTCGCCTCAATACCGCCACGGATTGGCATCGGCCTTGACCAGGCATGGCTTATTCCTGAAGAACACTGGCAAACCGGAGGCTGCGGAGAAAGCCTACTTGCAGGCGATCGATTTACAAAGGCAACTCTTCGCGGACCTGCCAAATGATCCCGACTACCTCTTCGAATTGGGCCAAACGCGTCTGAATCTCGGAGTTCTGTTGGACGGACTCGACCGGTCCGATGAGTCGGAAAAATTTTTGGGCGAGGCCATTGAGGCCTATCGGAAGCTGACTGCCGACTTTTCCAATGATGTTGTTTATCGCAATTCGCTTTCTGCATGTCTAAACAATTTAGGTAACGTGTTGCGGGACAGCGGGAAATTTGACGAAGCCGAGCGCATTTTCCGCGAATCGCTCGTGATCAAACGAAAGCTTGCCACTGAATTTCCAACGGTTCCCGAATACGCCCGGAATTTGGCGATGACCCTCAACAACTTGAGTGTCCTGTATAAGAATTCCAGCCGGCCCGACGATGCAACCGACGCCTGTCGCCAGTCAATTGCGATATTACAACAACTTGAAGCCGACTTTCCAGAGATTGCCAACTACAAGAATGAACTGAGTGGTTCAATGGTCAATCTTGCCCGACAGTTAATGGCCGACGGAAAATTTCGTGAGGCTCGCCAATTGTTGGTCGAAGCTGAACCGTACCATTTCGCGGCGCTATCCGCCAACCCGGAAAACCCAAACTACCGTTCATTCTATCGGAACAACCGCTGGCGTTTGGCCGAAACAAACCTTGGCCTCAAGGATCATGCCGCTGCCGCAACAGCCACCCGGCAGTTTCTCGACGCAGCCACCGAACCACCTCGCGATGCCTACACGGCCGCCGGTCTTTGGTCGAATTGCGTGCGATTGGCGGAACACGATCCAAGTCTTGCGGATGGCGAACGCCAGGAATTAATCGCATCGTACAGCGATCGCGGCGTTGCCGCATTGCGACTTGCCATTGAACGGAAAGCCGCAGAAATCTCCCGGATTGATATCGACACTGATCTCGATCCCCTCCGATCGAACAAGGACTTTCAACAGTTGCCGTTACCGAACAACCCACCAAAATAGCATCGGCACTATTTGGTCCCTGATTTGGTTGGACAGTGCCCGCGTTGATCAGACTGTCTTCCTCAATTGCCTGTGAGCAGGTCGACGAACGGCGAGACATCGAGCAGATTGACGACTCCGTCCTGGTTAATGTCTGCTTCGGCAATGAAAGTGCCGCTCGTGATCGCGGCGACAAAAGGCGCGACATCGAGCAGGCTGACTACGCCGTCGTGATTGACATCTCCCAGCGGGAATGACGTGTCATCGCTGACAACTGCCCAGAAGCCTCCTGTTAACGAGAAACTGCCACCGGCCATCGTCGGCCCGGCGTCATGTTGGCCGATCGTTCCGGACAATTCGAAGCTGCCGGCCGTCGAAGTTCCGCCACCGCCCCCAATCGTGTAAAACGGGATGGCGAACGATTGCGCGTTCAACTCCGAGGAACAGAACAAAAAACTGACGATTCCAAAGGCAAGGAATAAACTGAAATTTTGACAGGTTTTCATTTTCATCTTTCTGGTAAAAACGGGTTGGGTAAATTCCTGGTTCGCGTTGTTAGAACGTGTTTCAAAAATCGTGTACGTACCTTTTGCCGAAAGGTACGTCGACTGAAATTGACGATAGTCAGCCGCATTAACTTCCGGTTCGGCAAACCGGATGTACTTTAAAATACTTACTTGGAGTCGAATTCTGATTTGGCAGATTCGACTTTCTGTAGTTCGTTGATCATTGCCTCGCGGGCACTTTCGACGCTCATTGACCGATCAAGGCCGTAGACTTCCGGATGCTGGTAGTGACCGATCTCGTGGCCGACCTTGTCCTCTTCAACTGGAATGCGATGAGCTTCGGCCCAAGCGTCCTGACGGACACCGGTTACCTGCCAGGAAACGGTCGTGCCGGGTGCGCTGGCGCGAATTCGGAAGTGGTTGTTTTGAATCCCCTGGACGACCTTGGCTTGAACAAAATCGTTTCCGTTTTCTTCGTCGATAACTGTTAACTGATATCGAAAGTCCCGATTGAGGGCTTCAAACCAGTCCGGCATTTCGATCGTGGCAAATCCTTTTTCGTCCGTAACGACATTGCCGTTGTAGATGTTCATCATGTCGGGCGATTCGACGAACGAGTGATACAGATATTTGTTCGCCGGATCCAACGGATGGTCGATCTTGAACGAACCAGCGGTCTTGGAAAGCAGCCCCGTTACATGCACATCACCAAAAAAATGTCCAGCGAACCCCCCGTCGATCGGGTTGCTTCCGGAAATCGCGCGGCCGAAGGAATCGCTGGAAACACCCAAAACGGCGTCACCTAATCCGGATGTTCCTGTGTTGTTCGCGTGTATAGCGCGATTTCCCGTAGCGACGACATGAAGCAGGTCGTTGGGGGAAGGGGATGCAGTTCCAATACCCACATTGCCAGCCTCGGTGATCCTCATCGTTTCCACAGGTGCGAGTTGGTTGCCCACCTGGAATCGGATCCCCGTCGCGCCCGCCGGAGGATCGCCGTTATCCGC
>JBGSXT010000853.1:0-3103 GCA_041751295.1 Mariniblastus sp. | reverse complement strand
GAAGTTGTTCATCAGAATGCTGTAATCATCGTTGTTCACGACGCCGTTCAAATCCGCGTCTCCCGGCAGCAGCGTCACCACGAAGTTAAACCACCCGCCCTGCTCGCCGTCCCCCGAGGGGAACTCGCTCACCGCCGCGTTTTCGGTCGTCGTGCTCGCCGGATTGGTCCACTCGCCGTCGAGACGGTTGCCGTCCTCGTCCGTCACCGCGTCGCTGAGCGCCAGCAAGTATTGATCCCCCAGCGCCCACCCCTCGAACCGCCACGTCGCGGTACGCGTCGCGGCGTCGTAGGCGAACTCCGCCAGCGTCGGCAGATTCCCCGTCTGCATCCCGACGACGAGCAAGTTCTCGGCCATTACGTTGACGTTCTCGCTGAACTCGATCGAGAACATATCGGCCCCGCCCACCGGCACGGTGGCGAGCTGCCACCCGCTCCCGTCGACGGTTTCCATGGAACATCGAGTTGAATCGGCAATTGCCAGGCACCGCCGCCCAACGGCACCGGTTTTCGAAGATCGGCGTAGTTCTGTAGCAGGTTCGGGCCTCCATCGGAGTCGTTCGAGTCATTGGAATTGAAGCCCAGCAACGATGTAGCTGATTCGATATCGATCGCCTGACCGGTATTCCCTCCAAACGTATTTTCGCTAAGAGAGTTTGCTGCTCCCGCGTTGAACGCCAAATGAATCCCCGCGCCCGCATTGCTCGATACGGTATTTCCCTCAACGGAAATATTCGACGTACCATCGCTGAGCTCAATTCCGTCGCCTCCGTTGAGGATGACGAAGTTCCCCTCGCCCGCCGTTGTTGTACCGACGGTCCCGGCTTGAACATTGGACAGCCGCAGACCATCCCCACCATTGCTGGCGATGACGTTGCCCACAAGCTTACGGAAGCTGCTGTTCGTAAGCACCACGCCGCTTCCAGCGTTCGGTTTCGACGTGGACGAAGCATCGACCCCAATGGAATTATTTGCGATGTCCAACCCTGGCATGACCACCGATGTGATGAGCAATCCACTGCCGGAATTGCCGGCAATCTCGTTAAACGCGATCGTCGATGATGCGGCAACGTCATTGACGCTGATCGAGACGCCCGTTTGGTTGGGTTGCACAGCGCCGGCGAGGTTTAATCCTATTTTGTTGCCTTCGATTGTCAGCGGCGCATCTGCTCCGGAAATGCGCATCCCCGTTCCGTTGTTGTAGACCGCATTATTTGCGATCGAAATTCGCCGCGAGGTAGCCGATGAAGAAGAGAAACCGCTAATGTCTATTCCGTGCGAAGAGTTGCTGTGAATCAGATTTTGTCCGCCGGTCGTCGTTGAGTTAATGATGTTCAGTGTTCCGTTGAATGGGCTCGTGCCCGAGATGCTGTGAACATACACACCCCGGACGTTGCCCGAGATTTCGCAGTTGCTGATCTCGATGGGCCCAAACGACGCGTCCTTAATTTCAATCCCGTTAGAAGAGTTGTTCTGGATGCGATTTCCAGTGATAACTAGAGAGTCGTTCTCCCGGAGCTCAGTCACTACGATGCTTGACGTGAATCCAGAAATATTAAAGCCAGTAATCGCGCTGACATCCTGAGTGCCTATCGTAGACATGTTGAAATTGAAACCGACCGCCGGTAATCCAGATAGCTGAATCAGTGTCTGTCCAAACGGCGACCGGATGATGACAGGATCTGTGATAGTGATGGCCGAATTGAGGGTTATTGTGCCTCCAGCAAGATTCGAAGGTATAGTCACGATGTCCGGTCCGCCCACGTTCGTATGATTGTTCGCAGCCAAAATCGCTGAGCGAAGAGTGTGATCATTCGGACCGGGGTTGGGCACCGAAAGATCTAGGTCAATTCGCTGCACGACATATTCGGTCAGCATTTGCCGAGTTTCTAGTGACTCAAAAGCGAGCGTCCGATTTAGAGACGATCCTCGACGGATGCGTCGCTTCAGGAGTCGCTTCAGAAATTGAGATTTCATGTGAGCAGTAGACCTTGCGAAAGTACTGGGCAGCGATAGCACGACTTACGGCCTCAAATGCTATCGCACGCCTGACAAAATTGTCAACAAGCTACTGATCAACAAGCCGTGCTTCTCAGAGGTTTCAAATCGCGGATGGAAGCCGCTTGGTTTCGCTCTACATCCGGAATCACACCCAAGGTCTCGGCCGAACTTCTATTGACCAAGCGAGTACTTTGAGTCGAGAATTGGGTTCGAATTTGAGCAATTTTGCAGGAGGCGAGTACCAGTGCGATTAATTCTCTTGACTCCCTACCTTATCGCCATTTGGTTTCATTCTTACTCTGCGAAGGCCCAGCCGCTGTATTCAATCACCGACCTCGGAATTCCCGGCGAATCAGTTGCGGGCGTGAGTATTAATGATCACGGTTTGATTGCGATAACCTTGGATTTACAGGTCGGTCAAGCGAATGCCGTTCTAGTGCGTGAAGGCAGCCATTGGTCGGTACTCTCACCAATCGGCGGAAGAACGATCAGTGCAAGCGACGTTAACAACCACGGCCAACTTGTAGGAACCTCGGCAGATCCCCAGAATAAGCGACACGCGATTCTTTACGAGAACGGGCAACTTCACGACTGGGGTGCACTTGGCGAGCTCGGTAGCGTACTAGCGGCGATCAATGACGCAGGCGTAGTTGTTGGCGATATCCGAAACAAGTCGACTTCGATGGCAGCGATTTTCCACGGCCCTAACAGCGTAACGCAGATAGGAACGTTGGGCGGGAGCGTCAGCACTGTTAGTGACATTAACAATCTGAATCAGATCGTCGGCATCTCTCTAACCGGGGCGCCCTTCGTCGCAGGACAAACTGACCAGCCAGCTCAGGAGGCGTTTCTTTATCAGAATGGGCAAATGATCGGCATAGGCGCCCTCGGTGGACACACTAGCAACGCTTACGGAATCAACGACCTTGGGGCAGTGGTCGGCGAATCGTCACTTCCCAATGGTGAGTTGCACGCTTTCGTTTATAATACTTTCCGCGGGATGGTCGACTTAGGAACCGATGGAATGCAAAGTTTCGCGACCGACATCAACAATGCCGGGACTATCATCGGTGCCATTGAAAATCATCCGGGCAACTATTTAG
>JBGSXT010000852.1:0-1935 GCA_041751295.1 Mariniblastus sp. | reverse complement strand
GAAAGAAAATGGGGTCCAGGCTTTAGGCTGGCAGCCTAGGCAACGAAAGAAAATGGGGTCCAGGCTTTAGGCTGGCAGCCTAGGCAACGAAAGAAAATGGACAGTAGTCTTCCACTCGATTTTAAGAACCCTTGCCAATAGGGTACCAACCGGAACTCAAAGTGAGGCGGTTTCGTTTTGATCGTCCGTTTCACGCCAGGACTGATATTGTTGCCTGCGGATTTTCCACGGCCCGTCAATCCGATAACGAACCCGTCGCCAATCGACCGTTCGAATAGTTATTGAACGGTAGAGCGCCGCGAAATGGATATATTGCGTCAAGACGATTGCAATCGGTGACCTGATCAACTGGTTGATGGAAAACCTCGTGGCAGATCCGTACCGTTCCGCGATGACCGTGCGCGCTGCACGATCGATGATGACCAGCCAGAGGCAGTTTGCCAATTGGAAACCGACGACGCCTGCCGCTGCCCAGAATGCTGCCGTCGGATTGTGTTGAAACATCGCGACGACAACAACGATCGTGCCTCCCGTGATCAATAACGTAGAACTGAGGCCATGAAAAACAACCAGCCACCAGCGAGGATGGTAAAGCCGAGTCGTTAGCAGCTGACGTGTCACCCATTGAAAGAATCCGGTCAGCGAACAGGATTCGCGGTTGACCATCAGCAGCTCTGGCACGGACTTCAAATTCAAGTTCAGTTTTTGCAGCATTGAATAAAGCATTGTGTCTTCGCAAAATGCGTTTCCCCAGTGCTCCAGCAGTCGCGCTTCGCGGATCGCGCGAGTCTTGATTGCCAGCGTGCCACCCCAGGCAATCCCATACCAGTACATTTGGACAACGGCCGCAGCATTCCAAAAGTATCTGACCAGCGATCCCCATCCGTCGTCGTCCGGGCAATACCAGCGATTGCCGGTTGCAGCACCGACAAGTTCGTCATCGAGCGCCACGGCAAGTTCGCACAGCCAAGTCGGATGCGGAATCGTATCGGCGTCCAGCAAGGCAACGAATGCGCAGGAATCGTCGAGACCGCTGATTACCTGGATCAGACTACTGCATTTCAAACTGCAGGTTTCGCGACGTTGTGACAGTGTGTGAAGTTTCAGATTCGCGACATTGAATTCAGCGGCAATGGTTTCAACAGTCTTCCAGGCTGGATCGTGTACATCATCGACAATGATATGGATTTCGAAATTCGGGTAATCCAATTGAAATAGTGCTCGCAGGCAATCTGTCAGAAATGGATCATTGCCACGCAAGCAAAGTATCACTGCTGCTTTGGGAAAACGGCCGTCCCCTATCCATTCCGTGTCCCGATTCTGCGTGCCCCCGCGGAGTGTATTTCGGTCCCGCCGGCGCCCATTCCGGACTGCCCGCCAAAAACCGGCAACGAGAAGTCCCTGTCCGACGGCCATTACTGCTAGCGAAACAAACAGAAAGAAGGCAATCGTTGTCACGCGTGTTTTCCGGCCGCAGGCGATGGTTAAAGGGAGGCGACCCCAATTCGCAACTCGAATGGTTGGTTACAGCTTAATGTTCAGCTGTCGCAAAGCACGAGCATCCAACATACCGCGTGAAGCCGCCCGGACACAGCCGACAGACGGGCGACGCGGGCAAAACGTCGATAGGGATCGAACGCGAGCTGGCCAACGATGCGGTTCGCGTTGCTAGCCCCCGTGCTCTGGCTGTTCGACGGCGACATTGTTAAGCTCCCGAGCTCGAATCAGAAAATTCTGTCCTCCCAATCGTTGATCGGACATGGAAGTCCGAATGATGTCGGCGTTATATCATCGTTTTCAGACTGGTGGAATCGTCTGCCTGGCATGTTGTTTCATGGCAGCAAGTTTTGCTGACGCGCAGGTTGTGTCGGAAGCCGTTCCAGACTCAACACCCTCTCAATCAACCGATGGCGATTCGGTTCAAATGCGATTGCG
>JBGSXT010000851.1:0-1800 GCA_041751295.1 Mariniblastus sp. | reverse complement strand
GTCGCCGCATCGGCCGGTGGCAGTGTGACCGGTTCCGGGACCAGCAGCTTTTGCGACTCGAGTTTTTTCCCCAGGACTTTTTCCCGCAGCTGTTCGTAAATGATCCGCTCATGCAATGCATGCTGATCGATCACGACCATTCCTTCTTCTGTTTCGGAAATCAGGTAGGTGTTGTGAACTTGCAATGCCATCGGCCTGGCTCGATGATCGGCCGGTTGGACGGGAATACGATCAAGGTTTTCGGTACCGACCGAGCTGTCTGCTTCAGAACGGGGCACCGCCGAATACCCGGAATTGGGAAACGGCTGGAACTCGGGGATGGTTCCTGGACGGCCAGACTGGAAGTGGGGCGAGACCATAGATGGCGCTGATGGCTGCGTCCAGTCACGTGCCGGAGGCGAATTTGGAAATGCCAATCGTTCCTGCGATTGCGGATCGGGAGTTTGCAATCGATACGGGCTGTCATGGCCAGTTGAGGGCCGCGAAATTTCCGGTCCCCGCCATTCCTGCGACGGGCTGGTCTGTACAGGCGGATTCAATCCTGCTTTTGCCGTCAGATCGGTCGAGAGAAATTTGTTTCGAATCGATCCCAACAGTTGGCTGTACAATTTGCCGCCGTCCTGAAATCGAACCTCCAGCTTTGCCGGATGAACATTGACATCGACCAATTGGGGCGGCATCTGCATTTTCAGAAAAACGATCGGGTACCGGCCCGTCATCAGCAGCCCGCGGTAGGATTCGCTGAGGGCATGTTGCAGCGAGCGGTCGCGAATGTAACGGCCGTTGAGAAACAGATATTGCAGCCGGTTGTTGGCCCGATTGACGGCTGGATCAACTACATATCCCGACAGGTGAACATCATCGACCGAATTTTCGATCGGAATCAGTGCCGTTGAAATCTCTGGCCCAAAAAAATCTGAAATCCTTTGTGACCAATCATCGACCGGTGGCAATTCGTAATGGACTTGTCCATTGTGAACCAGCGTCCAATGAATGTCCGGATTCGCCAAAGCAACCCGCGTGAAGGCTTCGGCGACATGCCCCCGTTCCGTTTGTGCAGCGCGCATGAATTTTCGGCGGACCGGAGTGTTGTAGAACAGATTGCGAATCTCGATGATCGTTCCTTCCGGCATCCCGCAGGCGTCGATGTCCTCAGCGACGCCGCCGTTGACGATCAATTCGTAACCGCAATCGGCCACTGCCGTTCGGCTGCGCATCGTAAACTGGCTGATTTCTGCAATGGAAGCGAGCGCTTCGCCACGGAACCCAAACGTGCAGACGCGAAAGAGCTCCTCGGCATCGGTAATCTTGCTGGTGGCGTGGCTGGTCACCGCCAGCGTCAACTCATCGCGCGGAATGCCGCAACCGTTGTCGCAAATGCGGATCAGGTCGATGCCGCCGTTTTCGATCGCGACTTCAATTTTTGTGGCACCCGCATCGACCGAGTTCTCCAGTAACTCCTTCACCACACTGGCCGGACGCTCGATGACTTCTCCAGCCGCGATTCTGTTGATCACACTGATTGGCAGCGCGCGGATCGGGTTCCTGTTCGTGGGCAAGGCGATGGACATCTATTTCAATTCGTAATCTTTCAGTTTGCGATACAGATTGCGTTCACTGATTCCAAGAATATTGGAAGTCTCCTCCCGGTTTCCTCCTGTCAACTTCAACGACTGCTCAATCGCCCAGCGTTCAATCTCTTTCAGCGACTTGCCGATAAGGGGCGAAGTCGAATCGGCGATCACCAAACTGTCCGTCGTCGGAGAAGCGATGCTTTCGACGGGCAACTCGTCCAGCAGA
>JBGSXT010000850.1:0-3367 GCA_041751295.1 Mariniblastus sp. | reverse complement strand
GATTTATTGCCCGAAACCTGTCCTGTTTTTGCAGACGTTTTATGACGCGAATTCAACGTTTTTTTTCGATTCAAATGCTCACTCTCCTGATCGGCCCCGTATCGGAAGCACCCGCTGCCTTGGTCGTTCAGGACGACGGGGCACTTCAGGAACGGGTAACCGCATTCGTCGAACCATTCGTCGAGGACGGTTGGACGAAAGGAATGATGGTGGGCGTACTGCAAAATGGCAAAGAAAGCTATTTTGGATTTGGGACAACAGACGGTCAACCCGATTCGGTTCCAAACCGGAACACCGTATTCGAAATCGGATCGATCTCCAAAGTGTTCACTTCATTGCTGCTGGCCGACATGGTTCGTAAAGGCGAGGTCAAGCTGGACGATCCGCTGCAGAAATTTCTGCCGGACGATTTCATCGTTCCATCGCCAGGAGATCGTCCGATAACGCTGCTCAGTCTGGCGACGCATCAATCGGGAATGACAAATGTTCCTGTGAATTTCTGGGAGGCCGGTGACAACATTTACAGCAGTAATACGGGCGGGCAGCGATGGGGCAGTTACTCTGAAAAAAAGCTGCGGCAATTTTTCCATTTTTCATTTCCTCCATTCGACAAATCGCGAAAATACAACTATAGCAATTTGGGAATGGGCACACTCGGTTATGCACTTGAAGTCCACGCGGGAGTTCCGTTGGAATCACTGATCGTCGAACGGATTTGTAAACCGTTGCACATGGATTCCACTTCGTTTTCAGTCGAAACCAGCGGACCGGGTCACGATGCCGACGGGAATCGCGTTGAAAATTGGCCTCAACGGGATTCCATTCTGGCAGGTGCGTTTGCGCTGCGATCGACCTGCAAAGACATGCTTGCGCTGGCACGCGCGCATTTGGAACCGACTGAATCACCTTTGTCAGAAACGATCAAATTGGCCATTCAACCTCACGGCCGGATCAGCGAACTGGAAGAAACTGGACTCGGCTGGCGGATAAATACTTATGGAGTGATTCAGAGTGTTGGCGCAACCGGCGGATTCAGGGCCGCCATTTTTATCCATCCGCCGACCAAAACGGCGGTTGTCACCATGGTCAATACCCAGCTCGGAGGGGTCGTTGGAGGTCGGGCTCAATTGTTTGACATGGTCTCTGGAATTCTGGTCAACGTTGTTCTGAAATCGCCAGCGCCGGATCTCAAACTTCCAAAACCAGGGCAGGCAGATCCGACAGAATTTGAAGACTTTGTCGGCGATTACAGCAATGCGGATGGCAGCAATGAGCCGAAATTACCGATCCGAATCGCTGGAGACAACCTTGTCATGACCGGTCCAGGTCCAATGGAATTGCGGCTGTGGCCCATCAACAGCGAGACGTTTTTTCTTCGATCCTATGAGTCGGAAATCGAGTTTGAACGGGACGGGTCCGGGACGGTAATCGGTGCCGATTTCACTTTTGATGGCAAACAATGCAAATTGAGACGCACTGCAAAATGACCGCAAATTGGCAGCTCCATATTGGTCGATACCGCGCCTGCCAATTTCAGCGTCGACGCCGGACTGTGATGGCACCGATCGAAGCAATCACGGGAACGATCCATGACGGTTCCGGTATCGTGACCGTCGTCAATCGAATTCCGTCTTTGTTGATGGACGCGAATGCGCCGGCTCCGGCGCGGGCGAACAGTTGATTGTCAACAACAAATGAGAATGAGCTGACGGGATCGGGAAACTCAAATACCAGGCTACCCGTCCAGTTACCGTTACCTTCACCGGTGTTTGAATACTGGAACGTCTCGCTGTACAGGTTTCCGTCGGCAATGACAAACCCGATGGCACTCGCGAACACCTCAGCATCTTCGCCGAGAATCTGGAAACTGCCAAATTCCGATAATTCGAATGAACTGATCAGCTGGTCGTGCTTTGCTGTGACAATGGTATTCAGCCGCCCGTCAATGAAATCGAGCGTGTCATCGGCGACGTCTGCAAGAAAGGACGGATTGGCAAAGTTCAGATCATCGCCAATGAGGGATGGTGTACCAAACAATGGAAGCGCGTCCTCCAACGAAGATTCGGAAATGTTTGTGTACAGCATCCCGAAACTTTCAAGATCGCCATAGTTGATCGTATCGGCCTTCGCTGCCGGTATTGTGCAAACGCAGGTAATCAACAGTAGCCCGCAATTTACAAAACGCATTGTCATTGTAGTACTCGTGAATAGACGTCAGTTGGCAATGGAGTTCAATCCCGACGAATGCCGGCAAACCGAATCAAACCCGATTCCATAACAACTTGAAAAATTTCGAAATGCCAATCATTTCCAGCGATAACGACATAGAAATTGCAGAATCGAACCGGGGGAATCAGTTGTAACGATTGCGCGGTTGAACGGTCTCCATAGACATCGAGAAGTTGCTCCGGAGACAGGAACAATATCGTAGCGAAGAAGCGCGACTACTCAGAATCGAGAATTCGGTCGGATGGGCTGTGTACCCGATCAGCGGACGAGTCTGGCACAACGGATTTCGGCAGCAGGACTTTTTCTCGTGCCGGTGAAGCATTTGTTTCGTGTCGCAGTAATTCGGCGGACTCTCGTTTGCGGTTTTTTTTCAGCAGTCGGGCGACTTTGGCCTCCATTTCCTTCCCGGGCTTGAAATTCACAATGTACTTTTCCGCGACCTCGATTTGATGGCCAGTCCGTGGATTCCGCCCTTTACGGGCAGCACGCTTTTTGACGTTGAAAATTCCGAAATTCCGCAACTCGATCCGACCCTCGGTCGCCAAGACATTGACAATCATATCGAAAGTACTTTGGACGATTTTCTCGGTTTTCAACTGTGAGAGACCGATTTCTTCGGAGATCAGCTTTACGAGTTCCTTCTTGGTCATGGACCACCCCGAAAGACAGAATCAAACACGGCACTCGTTGTAAGTGTAGGTGCGCCTAGTGCCAAAGTCAAATTCGGTCTTCTCCAGACACGCTCGCTGAATTCGTGGCTCGCGTCCAATGCCGCAGTTCAATCGGAGTATGGAATTCAATTGCGGATCGTCGGATTTTCGCTTAGCCATTGTCCGACAGTCTCCGAGAGTCCGGATCAAACCGATTTTATCGATTTTGCTGCGAACTCGATTCTGGGGCGTCTAAACAATCGAGCAACGGAGTTTTTTGGTGGCAGAGTCAGTGGATGTTGTCGTTAGTGATCATGAGATTGACGCGATCCGAAAGTCTCGGACCAGGCGCGACTGAATGCGGCGCCATAGAACAAAACCATTCCACTGATGTAAATCCAGATGAGCAATACAACCAGCGATCCGGCTGCTCCATAGACTTCACTGGTGGTCGAAAATCTCAGATAGAACTCGATCAGATAGCGACT
>JBGSXT010000849.1:0-2034 GCA_041751295.1 Mariniblastus sp. | reverse complement strand
ACCGGTGCCCCGGATCGATCGGAAATTACTGCTCCGAAGCAATGGACATCCAAATCCGTTTCCTGGTGGGCTGTCGCATAACCCATTTTGGCAAACTCGCTCAGCTGTTGTACCAATTCATTCGGGTTGGTAATCGTGTGCCGGGTCAATCCGGGCAATTCCAGTGACTCCACCAATTCGTCACGTTCGGAATCGGGCAACTGTGACATCAGGCATTTGCCAATCGCACTGGCGTGCATCGGGACTCGATTGCCAACGCTGGTGTGAAGGCGAACCGTTTGAGGACTGTCCTGTTTGGAAATGTATACCATTTCACGTCCACAACGAATTGCCAGATGGCAAGTCTCCTTGGTGACAACGCTCAACTGTTTCAATTCAGGCTCGGCGATGCGTGAAATATCATTCTGTTCAAACGCCCGAGACGCGAATTGGATGAGCCTGGCGCCCAGCTTGTAGCACTTCCGGTTGGAACATTGAACCAAACCTTCGGACTCCAACGCTTTCAGCAGCCGATACAGGGTTGGCCGTGTCAAATCGCTGGCCAGCATCAATTCGTTAATCGTTGGAGGTTCGACATACTCGGAGATCAATTGCAGTACGGCAATCCCCTTGCTGAACGCGGCGGCACCTTGAACTGCCGGGGTTCGCTTGGTGGTAATTGGTGTGGGCCCATTTCTTTTTGTTGCGACGATCATTCAGTATGTCCTTCATTGTCAACAAATCTTGGAAGTAATTCTCGAACCATCGAGTATAACAAAAACCACAAGATGATCAATAAATCCACACTATGAACTTGCCTTATTAAACTTTCGCGATCAAACCGCGGACTAAAGCTTCGATTTGCGGTTCTTTATGGTCATAGGAAAGACTGATTCTGAGTCGCGACGCACCGGCTGGAACGGATGGCGGACGAATCGCTGGTACGTAAATCCCGCAGTCCATCAAGTGTTTTGAAAGTCGAATGGTTTCGTCGGGTCGGCCAATTACGACGGGAATAATCTGACTATTCGAATCACGAAGATCGAATCCCGCCGTCAGCAGTTGCTTTCGAAGCTGAGTGGCGCGGTTCAGCAATTCCGTCCGCCGATGCGGCTGTTCGACCACGATCTTCAATGCAGCAGACGATGCGGCGGCAATAATTTCTGGCTGCGCAGTGGAAAAAACATACGGACGCGCCCGATTAAAAATCCAGCGTGTCAATGACTCCGAGCCAACCACAAATCCGCCAAAGGTTCCCAGTGCCTTGCTGAGCGTTCCCACACGAATGTCAACACGATTTTCGACTCCACTCGATTCACAGCTGCCGCGACCGTTATCGCCCAGTACACCTGTCGCGTGCGCCTCATCGACCATGACCATCGCCTCAAATTTTTCAGCGAGCGCGCAAAGGGCGTTTAGAGGCGCGATATCTCCGTCCATGCTGAACAGCCCGTCGGTCACGATCAAGCGACGACCGAACGATGTGGACTGCGCCAAAATCTCAGCCAAGCGGTCGACGTTCCTGTGCGGATAGACTTCAATCCTTGCCCCCGACAGTCGGCAGCCATCGATGATACTGGCATGATTCAATTGATCACTGCAGACAACATCGCCGGGCCCAACAATGCTGCAGATCGTACCGACATTGGCCGCGTAGCCAGTCGGAAACAGCAGCGCCGATTCCGTCCCTTCGAAAATCGCCAACTCAGTTTCCAGCTTGCGATGCAACGTACCGCGACCGTTAACCAGCGGGCTGGACCCGGCACCGAATCCGACCTGTCCAATCGTGTGGTGCACTGCTTGCACAAGCTCTTCGCTGGCCGCGATTCCCAGGTAGTCGTTAGAGCCAAAGTTGATAAATTGACGGCCATCGACTTGTACCAGGCCACCGACAGGGGGGCTTTCACGCGTTGTTTTCACACGCAGCAGCGATTGCTGCTCAAGTGTTGCGAGTTCCTGTTCGATCCAACTCAACCGATTTGACATACATGAAGACTCTATTTCGCGGCGCGAGTGTTGTTTTGCCGGACGGGATTCAGCAAACCGGCGGTCTGG
>JBGSXT010000848.1:0-2870 GCA_041751295.1 Mariniblastus sp. | reverse complement strand
TCCGACCTTCACGACCGATTGCAACATCGGTAGGCCGACAGCCGAAGGCAATGCGCGGCCATTGTTGACGTGGCAGGCGACGCAGCTGCGAGCGATATACTTGGGACCGAGTTTGCCAATTTGTTCGACATAGACCGGGTTCGGCTGCTCCGAATGGGTCCCGTTGCCAAAGTCTGTGTGATGCAGGCGCCGACCAAGTACAAACGGCTGAGCACTGATCGGAGCCATGTTGCCCGACATCTGTTTGAACAGGTTGTCGGGTTCGTCGGAATACTGGTAATGGGTCGTCGTTCTGCCGCCCAGCCAACCCGACGCTGGCATCGGGAAAGAATCCTGCAGGGGCCCGATCGCTTCCCACGGAAATGCGCCTTCACCAACGATATACAGAAACGCCGTGCCGTAATAATTCAGCCGCCCATGCAAGGGAGCTGCCAGAAACGGACTGAACTCAAATTCCATCCGGTCACCCAGTTCGAGCGGTCGTCCTTCTTTGGGATTGAAAGTGATGGTCGTAGTGTAATTGTTCGGCACCACCTGATTCATGCCGACATTGTGGAAATACTCCGCAGGTGTGGTGATCCCGCGAAAGAACGCCCGAAAATCGCGAGTCCCCAGCGGGGTTAGCGACGTCGTATTGATGGTGATGTCGTTGCCCCCCATGGCCACCCGGTCGACGATCTCAATCGTCACGGTTCGCTGTTCGAAATAGTATTCAAGATAATGATCATAGGCCTGGAATTGTTCCTCGCGTGCATGACGATCGCGGACCCGATCGCCCAGCCGCGTGACCAGTGCCGTCGGAGTTTCCAGTGTCGTTTCAGGTTCCAGCGGCGTTTCGGTGTCGAACAGCGGCACGATTTCAGGAGGAGGTTCGTTTCCGCTTAACAGCTCAATGAACGGCCCAATGTCCAACAGATTGACGGCACCATCCTGGTTGATATCCGCTTCGGCCTGGAAATCGCCTGTTCCGATCAAGGCGACAAAGGGTCCGACGTCCAACAAATTGATGATGCCGTCACGATTGACATCACCCAACAAAAAAAGCAATGCCGGTGACAACAGCCAACTTGCGTAACACGTCAAGAAAAGTTGTTTCAGCAACGCCATATTTTCAGCCTCAGTTCATCAAATGTTGCGGTCGCGAAAACATTCATGAAACCGATTTCATGAGCTTTGAGGATATCGAGAATGGCCAGCAATTGCAATCTAAATGCACCTCGAGGTGATGTGTCGCTGTATTCGCAGGAATAAAGCAGTTGCTCGGATCTGGATCTGGGACTTTCGGTTCAATTCAGGAATAGCTGTTCAAATTCAGGCGTTCCTGCCATGAATTATTCAATTGTCTCGTTGTTTTCGCCACCGTCCGGCTCCCAAACGAGCGTTTTTTTCTCCATGCTTTGTGCCCGATCAGCGTTTGATGAAGTAGCCGATTCTTCCGGTGGATACCTGTACAACTCAACCTTGCGAAGCGTATGGGGGGGCACAGGATTCGTCCGCTCTTCCCAGTAGTACAAGGTAAGCCCGGTCATGTCGGGAGTAAAAGTATCACTGCTTTCCAGCCATTGACGTGAGAGATAGGCGGCAAAATATCGGCGCGCCGGGCGGTGCTTTTTAAACCAGAGATTCGTCATGTATTTGCGCCATCGCCAATTGGGATAAGTTGATGCAACATCAGGCTTGGCATCAGTAATCGTGGCCATGGTCAGCAGATCGAGTTGACTGCCATCGCTAAAAGTGGCGGGAATCATGAACCAGCCGTCGTCTTTCATGGGCTCGGCAAACATATTCCATTTTTGATCAAGGCGAACGAATCGGATCACATTGCGTCCCGATTCAGGCAACCATCTCGCCCATTTCTCAGCATCCAGAGAATTCAAATTCCAGGCCACGACGCAACCAAACAACAACAGCAGCCCACAATTCATCAACAGTCGTAAGGCTTTGCCACTTATCGAATTCTTCCATTGCGGTTGGCGATTCAACTCGTGCGAACGATTAGAAGCCCCTCCAGCAGTTCGCAATCGCGACTCCAGCCATTTTTGAGGTCGTTCGAGGGAAATCCACTTGGCAAATTGCAGTCTAATAGCCAGAAATTCCCAAACCTGCCCCGGCACGAACAAAAGTAGGGCCGTCCAGCAGACCCACGGAAAAATCCCCAGTTTCATCGTCAACAGGATCCCCAGATGAAGGAAGCCGAAGATGGTGATCCCCAACAGCCGCGTCCATTTGGTGTAGAAAGGAAGGAAAAACAAGAACGGGCCAAACGCTTCCAAATGGAACATTGCATACGACAGTTTTTGCAACAGCCACGGGTAATTCAACAGGTAGCGACCCAAAGGTCTGACAAAATGATCGATGCTCAACGCGTAGTACAACGCGCTGCCGTCCTGCACCCATTCGGCGTTCCGCTTGAATAAACTGGCGAACCAGTACACCAGGCAGACCTGCAGCAGCAGTAAGATCGTTGCACACGACCAGAACTGGTGAGAGTGCAGTGGTTCTCTCTTCATCATTTGATCGACAGACCAGCACCGACCCAGCGGAACAAACATCGACCAAAACAGCAACACGCGCAGCATGATGTCACCGCCGGAGAGTATCAGCGGATTGCGCGAATGCAGCGAAATCAGCAACGCCCAGCAGGCAACCGTCGCCAGACGAGTTCGATATCCGACCAGCAGCATCAGCGAAAAAACGCCGCTGATCGCGAACAGCAGCGCCTGCAACTGCCAACCGCCACTTAACATATGCAACGACCAATTGGCATTGGTGTGATACAGCTGGATCAGCGCGGTTCGAGGCAAGACACCCGCATCGCAATAATGCGCCTGAAGATCCTGCAATCTGGCAACCAGATCGACAAGAATCAA
>JBGSXT010000847.1:0-3033 GCA_041751295.1 Mariniblastus sp. | reverse complement strand
GGTGATCCGCAACCCAGACAGACCAACAAGTAAAGGCCAACCAAATTTTTCGCGGAAAGCCGTCGTACGGATTGCATAAAACACCTGCCTCACGGGTTTGATTTTGCGGCCATTGCTCACAGTGCAATTTCTGACATAAATGGTACCGTAAGCTTGTTGCATGTTGAAGGGTTAAACAAGGATGCCCGACAACGTGATTGTCGATGTTTACGATACCATCTCAACTGCACTGTCACCCCCCCAAAAAAAAAGCGTCGGGCCGGTTCGGACCAACGCGATTTTCTGCGGATGGGTTTATTGCCCAAGATTGAAGGCGACAACTAAATCGATCACTTGAACGAGAATCGGATTCAAGAAAGCTTCGTTGACTAAATCGTTGGGGTCGGCATTTTGATCTTCGATAGATTTCAGTTCGAAGCCCAGATCAAATATACTTGAGATCTGGCCAAACGAATCGAAACCGCCATTGCCGTTGAAAACTGCTTCGTCAAAGAAAATGGAATCGAATATCGCAGCCAGGTCATCCCCACTCCCCAATTTGGCATTAAATCCGCCGAAAAAATCGGCCTCCTGCAACAGGACCGCGTCACTTCCGCTGCCAGTTGTGATTACGGTATTGGCATTGAAATCCGCAGTGTTTCCGACTGCTCCGACCACATCGTCTCCTTTGCCTGTGTTCACACTGAATTCTTCAACGTCGGTTTCGAACATCAGCACCACATCCGGACCGTTCTTGGTTGTGATTTTGGTTAGCCCTTCGATATCCGCATCATCGACAATAATAATCGTCGGTAGATTTCCCTTGCTCTTGATCTCCAGCTCGCCGAGCACTTCAAAATCACTTGCAGGTCCGTCATCCAGAATCAGGGTGTTTTCGCCGCTGCCAAGGTCGAATTCCATGTCCCCCACGACGTTATTCACGGTCAAAACAGCGGCCCCGTTAAACGTTGTGTCGCCGACCGGATCGAAAAACACGAATTGATTTGGCGTCGTCGTTGCTTCAACGTAGATAAATTCATCGACATTATCTGCTCCTTCGACCGTCATGTCGCCGTTGTTGTTGACTTCGACGAATACGTTGGACCCTTGCGCCATCGCCATTTGACTGGTCATGAACATGGCCAATGTTGTCACGATCGAGAATAAATTGATTTTCATTTTCAAATTCCTTGATTGTAGATTACTACGTTTGTTGAAACGAATCCGCCGATTCGGGCTGAATCGAGCTGTGTCTACTCTCTCAGCGGACAGGACGCCGTTCAGGGGACACAAAAAATCAAAGAAAGGCAATTGTCAGGAATTCCTGTGAACGCAGTGCAAATCGATCTTTGCCAGCAACCTGATCCGCAATGCCGTACGCAAGTTGTCTGGATCGCCAGAGTATCGATCGGACCTGAAGCAGCTTGAAAAAACGGTCAACTCGAACACCTGAAAACAGGGGCTGACCAGAATGACGTGGCTTGCCACTCATTTTTCGCTCGATGACTACCCGGTCAATAGGGATATGAATGGTGCGACATCGAGCAAGTTCACCAGTTCATCCTGATTGATATCGGCTTCGGGAATAAACACGCCGGTTGTGATCGCTTGGACAAATGGTGCGACATCCAGCAAATTGACGGAACCATCGCGGTTGACATCCCCCAGAATCAATGGCAGCCCCAATGTTCCGTCTTCGTTGACTCGGTGCGCTGCCAATTGATCATCGATTGTGGGTCCATCATCGATCCAAACGACCGCTTGCGCCTGTGGGCTGGCGACTATCGGCGTCGCGAGGACCTGCCCCGCAGAACCTGAACCTGAAATTGGTTGAGGTGCAGCCGCCGAATTGCCCAACAGGTCGATGCGATACAAGTTGACGGCTGCGGTTGGATCGACGGTATTCTGATTGCTACTGACCACATGCAACAGGCCGAACTGAAACGAAGCAGCAAAGCTGTTGGAAATCGCGGTTGGCGCGACATGGATTCCCGTGTCACCCCACAGCGGACTGCCTTCAATTGTCATCCGCTGTGCACGTAATGATTGCGGACCAAACGCTCCTTCGCGCCAGCATATCAGCAAGTCGTCACTTCCCGGCTCACGGATAACAATCGGATCGAATTGACGCTGGACAGAAGCCGATACCCGTGCGCCCTGTCCGGCGTTTAACAGGGCACCGTTTCCGTCGATGCGCTGAACATACAATGGAACGGGTGTCTCTGCCGAATCCGCGCCTTCAGACCAAACAACAGCCACTCCGCCGCTGCCATCCTTGATGGCGACCGGATCCGTGTGGCGTGACGAACCGGGAAACACCGGCGCAGTGATGATTGGTCCCCAGACCACGTTTCCGTCGCCGCTTATCCTGGAGGTCTTGATGATCCGCGTATAAGGTGATCCAGGATGGTCCCAGACCACGAATGCTCCATCGGCATCGTCGGATACCAGTCCAACTACCCGCATGTTCGACGAATTTCCGGTTTCAATGATCGCCTGTTTTGTCCAAATCGACTGTCCTTCCATGCCAATCCGATCGACATGAATTTGGTTTCCAAGTTGCCATGCCAAAAGGACTTCGCCATTGGCTGCCGGCAAACCGCCAGAGAAAACCGCCATTTCATTCAGGTTGATCCCCGAGCCCCACAACGGTGTACCGGTGGCACTGGTGCGATAGACTGTTGCGCCGGTGACACTTCCGCGGGCAACGACGACAGAATGATCTGAGGCAGGTATCAACAATGGGGGCAGGCCGGCTCCACAAGTTGAATCGAGGGCGATGTCCAATCCACCCGGCACGAGAAAATTTCCATTGGCATCAATGCGCTGCAACCTCAGCGTTCCAATACAAAACTCGTCGACCCACGAAACCCAGGTCGCACCGTCGGCAGTGGCCACAGCAGCAAATGATTCTGAGGGGCCAGAAAATTGCTGAATGTCGCCAACCAACAACGGCAAATTTGGATCGCTTGGCCAATCTGCACTGGCAACAGAAAACACCAGTCCGACAATCGCCAAGGGAATCGCAAATCGGCGCAAGCACAGTTCATGGAT
>JBGSXT010000846.1:0-1803 GCA_041751295.1 Mariniblastus sp. | reverse complement strand
GTGGATTTCAATTCGATTACTTGGTCAAATCCAGATGTCGGAAGTACAGTCGCCACCGGGGAATCTAATTTCATGGGCTCGGGCGGGACCACCCGGTTCCGTACCAAAATCGACCATGAAATCCTCATTCAATTTCATGCCGCCGTTTTCCATGTCGCAGTCGATTTGCAACAGGTAGGAGCCTTTCTTGGCCATGTCGGGATAAAACTGGTTATCCCACGGACTGTACAGCGAATTCGTCAAGTATAACCGCTTGCCGTCGAGGCTGAGCTGCAGCATTTGCGGCCCCCCTTCCAGTTTCTTCCCTTGCAATTCCGCCGATTTGCCAATCACGCCCCCTAACCAGAGTTGACCTGTCATTTTTGGATTGGCGGGATCGCTGACGTCATACTGTCTTAAATCACCATGCAACCAGTTCGAAAAGTACAGGAACCGGTCATCCAGTGACAGCACCAGGTCGGTGATCAAACCGGGAACCGGGAATGGCCAGCCTTCGGTTTCAATTGGATCAACCGAGATGACTTTTTCCACCGCCCACTTGTCATCCTTCTTGAACCAATGCCACATGGTGCTGCTGAGCGCTGCGCCCACAAAACCATGGACACTGTCCGGGTCGTGATGAAAGCGGACTTCCAACGGGATCATTCCGGCTTCGCCCAAATCGATCGATTGATCGATCGTGCGTTCTTTCCAATTCCAGAAATGCAATTGGCGTCCATATTTGCCGGCCGCCACGTCGGCCGGATTGAAACCTTTTGATACCGTGTTTGGTGCGCCCCATTCGCTGGAGATCATTACGTTGTGACGCGGTTGGTACCAGTAATCGTAGTTGAATTTCATTCCGGTTGCGTCTTTTTCCCAGCGGCCTTTGACATCGAATGCTTCGTCCAATAACAGGAATCCGCCGGGGCCTTCACCGTCTGCCTTGCCAAGCATCGAGATCATGATGTTGCCATCCGCCAGACAATGGACCGTATGGGGAGCAGACAAATCAGTTTTTTTGGCGATCTCACTGGCTTCGATCACCTTATGCAGTTTCGGATTGCGTTCGTCTTCCGTATCAACGATATGAATTCTGCCGGAGCCAATGCCGGGCAACACGATAAATCGACGTTGTTTCGTCGCCTGATCATGGCAACTGCTGCAAGCATTCCAGCCAAAATGGTGCAATTCGTCTCCGACATTCGGCATTGGCAGTCGGCTGATCACTTTGCTGAATGTTTTCGAGTTGGGATCAACGTCAACGGTGGCGAGATAATCCGGCTTTTTGGTATCCGTGCCAGCGTAGATGGCGGGCACGTAAGCGATTGTTTCGCGCTGTGATTTCATCGCTTCCGCAGGTGAGGCGTACGTCCGATCACAACAGGCCGCTTGTTCCTGATCCTGTTCGTCCTGAGCAAGCGAAGACCTGTTCAATCCGGCCAGCGTTCCGACCGCCGCCGAAGTTGCCAACGATGATTTCAAAAATTCTCGACGCTTCATGTTTCACTCCACATAAAAAACCGGTTCGTTTTGTAGATTCATTCCAATTTGTTTCACGATCACCAACCCGGAAATTGATTTGTAGTCCTTGCTGGATTCTAGAGCATAGGCAGGCGAATTGCCAAAGAACCGTCCCATTAGTTTTTGAAACAATTTTCAGTATGGTTGGGCGTTGTACGCGGCCCCCATCTGAAAGCAAGCAGACTGGTTTTGCAGTCGCATCCAATTCGAATAAGGAAATTTGAACGCTCATTCCAGGGAGTCCATGGGGTCGAATTCCAAATATCTGCTCAGAAAACCGACAAGATAGTAGAAAGGAAT
>JBGSXT010000845.1:0-13996 GCA_041751295.1 Mariniblastus sp. | reverse complement strand
TCCAAAGTCCACGAAAACGACATCGTCACCGGTACCTGCACTCGAAAGATCAAAGGTGGATTGCTGGTCGATATTGGAGTGCAGGTCTTTTTGCCGGCCAGCCAGGTGGACATCCGGCGTCCCGGCGATATCGGTGACTTTATTGGCCGGGTCGTGCAATGTGAAGTGCTGAAAATTGACGAGTTGCGTCGGAATATTGTTGTCAGCCGCCGCAGCCTGATTGAAAAAGAACGCAGCTATGCCCAACAGAAACTGATGAGCGAACTGGAAGTCGGTCAGACCCGCAAAGGATTGGTCAAGAACATCGCGGATTTTGGCGCGTTTGTCGATCTCGGCGGCATCGATGGTCTGCTGCACATCACCGACATGTCGCATACCCGAATCAATCATCCTTCCGAAAAGGTTTCCTTGGACGAAGAGATCGATGTAAAGATTCTGAACATCGATCGGGAAAAGATCAAAGTCGCTCTCGGCATGAAGCAGCTGTTGCCCAATCCATGGGACAATGTCGAAAACAAATACCCGATTGGCTCGTCGCACACTGGCGAAGTGGTCAACGTGATGAATTACGGCGCCTTCGTGAAATTGGAGCCGGGCATCGAAGGACTGGTCCACATCAGCGAAATGTCGTGGGTTCGCCGCGTCAACCACCCGAACGAACTGGTCAAGATTGGCGACGAAATCGAAGTTGCCGTACTGGGAATCGACAAATCGGGCGAACAAATGTCGTTGGGCATGAAGCAGACTCAGGACAATCCTTGGGATACGGTTCAGGCCAATTACCCAGTGGATCGGATGGTCAAAGGGCGAGTTCGCAATTTGACCAATTATGGTGCCTTCATCGAATTGGAAGAAGGGATCGACGGCTTGCTGCATGTCTCCGACATGTCGTGGACCAAAAAGATCAGCCATCCCAACGAAGTGCTCGAAAAGGGCCAGGAATTGGAATGCAAAATTCTGGCGGTCGACACAGAGCGGCGAAGAATCGCTCTCGGTCTGAAACAGATGAACTCCGATCCGTGGTCGACGGACATTCCGGGTCGTTATCAACCTGGGCAGACGATCACTGGAAAAGTTACCAAGATCACCAATTTTGGTGTGTTCGTAGGTCTTGAAGATGGACTGGAGGGTCTACTGCACATTTCCGAACTGTCGGACGAAAAGATCGATAATCCGGAAGACCTGGTGAATGTCGGCGATGAATTGCAAGTCAAAGTTCTGCGCGTCGATACGGAAGAACGCAAGATCGGCTTGTCACGTCGACGACTGGATTGGAGTGAAGCACAGGAAGCGGCGGCACAAAAAGCCGAAGACAAGGAAGCGGCTGCACGCCAACCCAACGAAGACCTCAAAGGGGGACTGGGTTCCAGCGGACCGCTGTTCGGTACCGATGGACCAAACGACTAGCTGGACAGCGCCACTTCCTGCTTAAAATGTTGCGACTACCCGCACGTCGCGCAAGCCAGTGGGAGTTGCCGCAAGTCATTCATTTGCTTGCGCGTCGTGCTTGTATTGGTTGGAGCCATGGCCGTAGGGGGTCAGTCCCTTTTCGGGACAACGCCTCGAACTTTCAACTGGGGCATAGCCGATTGCGATGAAATGACAGAATATGAATTCGTTGGCGGTTTGAACGCCCCGTTTCGGGGGCAGCAGGAATTGTCCGAATGGGAAACGTTTCGTAATCACCGCGAAATCGTCACCGGATTCATTGACTCCATGGCGCCCCCCGATGCCAAGTCGCTGTGCGTCCTGGGAGCAGGTCAATGTCGCGATAACGATTTGAATCAACTGATCCCCCGATTTGCCCGGATCACGCTCGTCGATTTGAGCGAACAGGATATTCGCGATGGATTGCAGAATCAAAACCTGACAGGCTCCGATGCGATCGAGGTGGTTGGCAAGTTGGATGTCAGTGGCGTTCATGATCTGCTCGATCGGTACGCCAACGATCCTGATGACAATGTATTGAATGACATCATTCGAATTGCGACAACTTTTGAACCCAGCGTATTGAAGACGTACGACTGTGTCGCGTCGACCTGTCTGCTGTCCCAAATCCTTTGTCATGCATCGGAATCTGTTTCCGCACAGCATCCGTGTTTACCGCTGCTGCTTCAGGTATTGCGGCAACGACACGTAGAAATCATATTGTCGCTGTTGAATTCGGGCGGGATTGGTCTGTTGATTACCGATTTTGTTTCCTCGGAATCGCTGCCGGAACTGTATGAAGCCACCGATTTGAAATACACGCTGCAGTCGGCCATCGCGAACGAAAATGTACTGCTCGGTTTGAATCCGGCAACAATCGGAAATTTGTTTAACCACGAACGAATTAAACCGGACATCAAGACTCTGAGAATTACCGATCCATGGCGATGGGTGATGCCGCAGCGGATTTATGCCTGTTTTGCAATCATCTTTGCAAAGCATTAGACGGCAGCCGTCGATTCATTGGATCAATTCGCGATAATGGGTTCGCCATTGACGGCAAAGCTGGCTGCCAATTTTCAAGTCCCGGCAGACATTCGGGCGAAATTCGTGATGTCTGCATTTTCGAGTTTCCCGGTCAAGCCAAAAGCATGGACCATCAAGTTCATTTTCGCGCGGGTAACGTCCGACATACTCCAACCATTCCGTTTTCAAATCGACTGGTAGCAGATGCCAATGATGTTCCCCCTCATGACCACGCAGCAATTCGTCATGCGTCCAACCGGCGGCCAGCAATTGCCGAAATTCAGGTTCCGATTCAATTTGCGCTGCGGTTGCTTTTTCTCTCGGCAACATGAACGTCGGGTACCCCATGTGCAGACAACAAACACCACAGCCAGAGCAATTATCGACAACGGGTAATTTGGGAATGGACTTCATGGTTCAAATCGGTCAACCACCGTTTGAATTCGGATTCGTTGACACTCAATTTTTGGCGACTTAGAATCGTTGCTCTGACAAAAGTTCAATGATTGTTACCGGAAATTCATTTGGAGTCGACCATGCCGAAAGCTGCCACGGGCCAGATAGACAACGTGCTGCAGGAAAATCGCCTGTTTCCTCCTGCAGCGGAATTTTCGGCCCGGGCACGAATCCAGTCGTTGGACCAGTATCAGGACCTGTATGATCGAGCCAAGGAGGAACCGGATTCGTTTTGGGGGGAAATCGCCCGTAACGAGTTGCATTGGTTCAAGCCATTCGAACAAGTCATGGCTCGCAACGGGGACGTCTGTTCGTGGTTTGTCGGCGGCGAAACTAATATCAGTTTCAATTGCCTGGATGCCCAGCTGCTTGCCGGTCGTGGCGACCGGATCGCAATCATCTGGGAGGGAGAACCAGGCGACCAACGCATACTGACCTACAATGAATTGCATCGAGAAGTCTGCCAGTTTGCCAACGCGCTGAAGAGTCTGGGCGTCGAGACCGGCGATGTCGTTTCGATTTATATGCCGATGACGCCCGAATTGGCGATCGCCATGCTGGCCTGCGCACGCATCGGAGCGATACACAGTGTCATCTTTGCCGGCTTTTCTGCCGAAGCAATCGCCGACCGGAACAATGATGCTCAAGCCAAAATTCAGTTGACATCCGATGGCCTGTATCGCCGTGGCAAAGTCTTTTCTCTCAAGGAAACCGTTGACGAAGCGCTTCGCAAGTCACCATCGGTTCTGAAATGCATCGTACTGCGACGAGTTGAAAATGAGTGCCCGATGACCGCCGGACGGGATCACTGGTGGCATGACCTGGTCGACTCCGCCTCGTCCGATTGTCCAGCCAGCCATTTGAAGAGTGACACGACTCTGTTCATCCTGTACACCAGCGGCTCAACTGGCAAGCCGAAAGGGATTCGGCATACGACCGCCGGTTACAATCTGTGGACCAAGAAGACGTTTCAATGGGTGTTTGATTACCGCGACGAAGATATCTTCTGGTGTACCGCCGATTGCGGCTGGATCACCGGCCACAGCTACATTGTGTACGGTCCGATGTCCAACGGAGCGACTGTCGTGATGTATGAAGGCGCTCCCACCTTCCCCGCACCAGATCGATTCTGGGAATTGATTGAAAAGTACCGGATTACCATTCTGTATACGGCTCCCACCGCGATTCGGACTTTTATCAAGTGGGGGGACGAACATGTCGATAAACACGACTTGAGCAGCCTGCGGTTGTTGGGAACGGTCGGAGAAGGGATCAATCCGGAAGCGTGGATCTGGTACCACGAAAAAATTGGCAAAGGGAAATGCCCGATCGTCGATACCTGGTGGCAAACGGAAACAGGGGGCATCATGATGTCTCCGCTGCCCGGCGCGACTCCGACCAAACCAGGCAGCTGCACAATGCCGTTGCCGGGCGTCATCCCCGTGATCGTCGATAATTCCCTGCAAGGCGTCGGCGACAATCAAGGTGGCATGTTGTGTATCGCGAAACCATGGCCGGGCATGTTGCAGGGAATCTGGGGTGATGACCAGCGGTTTCACGACCAATACTGGGCCACGTTTCCAGGTAATTACCTGACCGGCGACAACGCCCGGCTTGATTCCGATGGCTATTACTGGATCATGGGCCGCATCGACGACGTCATCAACGTGTCCGGGCATCGATTGAGTACGATCGAAATCGAAAGTGCAATGGTGTCGCATGCTTCGGTCACCGAAGCGGCGGCTGTCGGTCGTCCGGATGAGATCAAAGGGCAGGCGATCGTCGTTTTTGTCACGGTGAATGACGCTGAACCGGGAGACGAACTGCGGGCAGCATTGAAACAGCACGTTCGACACGAAATCGGCGCGCTGGCGGTTCCTGACGCGATTCGATTCACGGATTCGCTGCCAAAAACCCGCAGCGGCAAAATCATGAGACGGCTGCTGAAAGATATCGCTGCTGGCAAGGAAGAAATCGCCGGCGACACCAGTACGTTGGAAGACTACACCGTCATCGCCAAGCTCCGCGGGGAGGACGAGTAAATACGAACAACGCCCATTCCGGCGTTGGCCGTTTCTTTACTCTGGCAACGCCGAGAATTGATACATCGCGACCGCCCCGACACCCAGCGTGTTTTGATAAATCAGGACACATTGATCGGCAACCGAGACATTCTGCGCAATTTGCGAAGTATGCGGCGGGGGTGTTGCTTGCGAAAGATAATTACGTTGCGAAATTGATGATGCATTCCGCGATTGCACTCGAACGATAATTAGATTGTTCGTTGAAAGGATATCCATTTCCCAATTCAAGGTCCCAGCCAATGCGTTGCGCACTCATTTTCGGTGTTTTATTCGTGTATTCGCAACTGTCGGCTACCGATATTTACGCTCAACAAAATCATCCTGGCAATCGGACTCGCCCTGCCCGATTTGCCAGCTTCGCTCCTCCAACAATTCATTCACAACAGCCTTATCCGCAACAGCCCTATTCCGAGTTTCCGCAAAACTCGCAATTCCCTGAACCAAACTACCAAGACGGAATGATTTTCGATCAACCATCAAATGGCTGGGAAAACCATTGGTTTACTCCTGATTCCGAACGGACGACGCCAGCCGGCCGTGTGAACGAGGGTAATTGGACGAGTCCCATCGGACGATCGAACATTCCGGGCCAATTTCCATTTCTTTTAGGCAATATTTTCGGACTTTCAAGTGAAGACTGTTGCGACGAATGGGCGGGACATTGCCGATGCCTGGAGCTGACCAATTTGCGGAGCAATTGCGAATGCACCAATCCGCACCGGACCAAACAACGCGTTCCGGAACATTCACTCGATACGGCCAACTCGGCGGATGACGGGTTTGACCGAACCGCCGATCGAAAAACGGTTTCTGAATATTTTCATCCGCGTCGATTCCGCTAAAGCCGTCAATCGTTGTCGACCAACTACAGATACGCCAGATCGATCGACTTGTAGACAATTTTCCTGATCGAAAAACCTAGCCGCTTGTACAGTTTGAGCGCGCCTTCGTTATGGGCGGTCACTTCCAGGTTGACATGTTGGATACCCGCTCGCTGAAATCCTTTCAATGCGTGGATCAGTAAAGACGTACCCAGTCCGAACCCTCGATGTTCGGGAGCGATCCCCAGGTTTTGGATCGAGCCCTCCCGCAGATTTTCGCGAATGCCCTGCACCGTTCCGCAATTTTCGGAATGGCCGGAAAACGGATCGGTAAACACGAGCAACCATGTCGCCTGGGGGACAAACCCCTGACGACAACTGATTTCCGTCATCAATTTGTGACAGGCATCTACGTTTCCCAGGCAGGGAAAGACATGGGCATCCAATTCATCGCAGAAACTCAAGTATTTCGCTTCAGCATGTTCAGCAATCAAATCAATGTTCCAGGGCAGAAACTGATAGCGATCATGCTGCATAATTTCCAGCGGAACAGCACGTTTCAAATCAATCTGCATGCGATATCGTTTGAACCACGTGACACTCATGATGCTTTACGCCCTGTTCTGGTCGGTGTTTTTCGCACTTCTTTGGGTTTTCCCTCCAATAACCGCTGTTGCCCAAATTGAACATCGCTGCTTGAAACGACTTCGCCATCGATCACACTGTCGTCCATCGGGACTGTCTTCATTTGGGTTATTTGGACGTCAAATTGCTTCTTCAGCCCGCGAAGTATTTGCCGTTTATATTGCGCCCTGATTGCCGGGATCAGCAACGACAATCCAATCAGATCCGTAATCAATCCAGGCGCGATCAGCAGACCGGCGGCGAACAAAATCATGGCACTATCGGTAATCAGGCGGGGAGGCAATTCATTCTCCGGCAGTTGAGCCAGCAGTTTTCTGCCTACAAAAATCGATTGCCGCCGCGCCAGCCAAACGCCAAGTAGTCCCGATACCAAAACCAGTAGCAAGGATGACGTCCAACCCGTGCATTGCGCGATCAGCAACAACAGAATCAGATCGGCGAGCGGGACCAATATCAACAGTAATAACAGTCGAGCAAACACGATAATCATTCCGTTCGGGTAAACAGCGCAATCAGGCTGCTGAATCAACCTCGATCGAATTCAGATTTTACACGAATTCTTTCAAAAACAGAAAACGGCGAGACATTATTATGCCTCGCCGTTCAAGCCAATAGGCCAATACTCGAAGTTTAGGGCTGGTAAACCCTGACACCGGTTGTCCGGTACAAGCCGGGTTCATCGATGCCGTCCCCGTCCCAGTCACCGACAACCGGGTAGTCACCGACTCCACCTAACTGGAATGTGGCATCGGTGGCATCTAGTTCACGGTTCCCATTGGTGTCGATCAACCATTTTCCGGCGCGATAAACAGCAATCTCTTCGATGCCATCCCCATTGAAATCTCCGACTAGCGGAATATCACCAGTTTGGCCGAATGTTGTAGTGGCGTCATCGTAATTGAATTTCCCGTCGCCGTTGACATCGAAATGCCAATTGCCAGCATTGAAATAACCGATGGAACGGATTCCGTTGCCGTTCCAATCTCCAGCAACAGGCTGGTCCTCGCCGTCGCCAGTGCCGAAGACATGGTCAACGACATCGACGCGCTGTTTGCCGAAACTGGTCAGCTTCATGACCCGCGCCCCGTTGGTGGCGTCTTCACGGACCGGCGGAACGTTTTTGGGTCTAGTATTGGGATGATTATCCGGATTGGGCAGCCCGGGATCATTGGCGATCGCTTCCGCATCGCGTTCCCAAATCGGACCATAAATACCGATGTCATCCTTGCCATCACCATCCCAGTCACCCACTACGGGTCGGTCTTCCTTATCGCCAAGAGTTGCCATCAGGTCGGTATCGTCCCAGCGGCCGTTGTGATTCAGGTCGATCATCCAGTAGCCCGAATGGAAGACAGCGATTTCATCGCGCCCGTCTCCGTCGAAGTCACCGGCCAGCGGCATTCCACCAACCATACCGAACTGCGCCGAATCGTCATTAGCCACAATATCGCCGACGCCGCGAGTGTCGGTGAAAACCCACAGCGCCGAATCCATGTCGAATCGCTGCCAATCTCCGTCGCTGATAAACGACGCTTGTCGCCAAATCGAGCCCGATTCCTGATTCAACGCTCCCTCGTCTGGCACCTGCCCGCCATTGACGATGCTTAAATGCCAGGTGTAGGCATTAGCGGCACCCGTTTCCGATGGAAATGCGATCGTTCCACTGGTCCCAATCAATTCAGTCTGCGAAATCGGCTTGGCACCGAACAGACCGGGAAGCCCCTGAATCCCCGGATTGGGTGTCAGCGGATTTCCGGATGTCGGCGGATCAGTCAGCGGTGGGAAAATGACTGGTGGTTGCTGCGATCGAAGGACGGAAACCTCGGTGAAGTTGTTTTCAAACGATGTTTGTCCAACCTCAACTCGAATGTCTGAAATGGTGTCCAGCCGTTGGGATTCAGAAAACTGCAACAGCGACTGGGGAACTGACTCACTCGGAGAATTAATCGAGAATCCCGTCGTTGTACCAGGGACATCGTTGGCGTCAACGAAACCTTCCGCCTGTTCCTGCAACACCAGGAAATTGCCAGCGGGCAGACCTCGGAAGAAGTATTGGCCATTGGCATCCGTTATAACGAATACCGGTGTATTGGAATCTTCGGAGCCCAAATTCGAATAGATACCTGGCAGGACATCGGCCAAAGTCACCGGTCGAAGTGTCGTGTTGCCCGTCAGCTGATCGTTGTAAAAGTACAAAAACACTTTAACGCCAGCCAACGGTGTGTCCACGCCGGCTTGGAAAACACCGTCCCGCTGATCGCGATATCCGACGGGAACATTTCCGTTTGACGTTTCGAAAGCGGGCCCATCGACGAAGACGCGACCGTGAATTTCCGCACCCGGATGCTCGCAGAAATTGTATTGCACCAGTTGCTGACCCGAATTGACGATGACCCCAGAAATCAAATTCGCAACGGAATCATTGCCGCCATTGCTGCCAGCTTTTGTATCGCCGTCGAGGTGACTGCCGGGCTGCTGTTGTCGGATTGAGTACTCGCCCGGCAAAAGGTTGTCGAATTCGTAAAAGCCGTTTTCATCGGTCAGCGCAGTCCCGATAACCTCGCCGTTGGCGCTGAGCAATTCCAGCGTGACGCCAGCCAACGGCTGTTCACCGGCTGCTGCTTCCAGCACACAATTGCCATTCAAATCGACATGCACGAAACCCGAAATGGAACCCAGTCGCAGCTCGCCAAAATTGTATTCGACGCCGCTTTGGCCACCGCGGATCGAGACATTTACAAACATGTCATTCTGTGCATTACCATTGCTGATCCCTGCCACGCGACCGAGTGAGTCTTTGCCGTCGACAAAGCTGCCCGGTTGGATTTCCTGGACTTTGTATGTTCCGGCAAGCAGACCAGTGAACCAGTAATTGCCTTGCGCATCAGATGTCGTTTGGGCCACCATGTCGCCCGTTTCGTTGAACAATTGGATAACGACGTTCCCAATCCCGCTTTCATTGTTCTGGATCACGCCATCGTTGTTGACGTCGTGATAGACGCGTCCATGAATTTCGGCTGGCAGATGCTCACAGAAATCATAGTTGATCCCGGCCTGTCCCGATTGCAGAATCACTCCAAAAATTCGATCGTTGGACAGGCTTCCAGCTGCCTGGCCATTGACCGTACCAATCCGCTCTTCGCCATCGATCAGCCCATCCGGCGTGAATTCGCGAATCGTGTATTCGCCGGGTCGCAGCCCGTCAAAAATGTACTGACCGTTTTCGTCGGTTGTCGTCTGCGCGATCGGTTGCCCTTCTGCATTGACGAGCTGCAGAACGACTCCCTGCAGTGGTACATCTCCGTCTGCAGGTTCAAATGTACAGTCACCGTTGGCATCGCCATGAACCATGCCGGAAATGGAACCGAGTCGTATTTCGCCAAAATTGTACTTGATGCCTTTATCACCAAACTTCAAATCAATGTTCGTGATAATGTCATCACCCAATTCACCAACGGCAACGCCATTAATCCTGCCGACAGAATCAATTCCGTCCACAAAACTGACCGGCTGAATTTCCCGGACCGTGTAGGTTCCGGCCATCAATCCAGTAAACCAGTAATTCCCCTGCGCGTTGGTTGTAGTTTCGGCGATCAGGCTTCCGTCAGCATCCAACAATTGAATGGCAACGCCGCCGAGTCGCTGTTCATCATCTTCCAGGACTCCATTGTCGTTCAGATCGTGGTAAACCGTGCCGTGAATTTCTGCCGGCAAATGTTCACAGAAATTGTACATCGTGCCGGTTGAATCCGACGTCAACGTGATTTGACTGAAACGATCGTCTGCAGACGCCAGCCCGGTTGCTGTCCCGTTGACACTGCCGATGTGTTCACCACCGTCCAGAAACCCGTTTGGCTGCACTTCGACAACACTGTAGGTTCCGGGACGCAGATCGGTAAATTCGTAGAAGCCATTGGCATCCGTGATGGCTTCATCAATCAACTGGCCATCGTCGCCGAACAGCCGAATGGTCACTCCAGCAATGCCAGCGTGGTTCGGATCGCTGGGGTCAAGGCAATCTCCGTCGGGAGTCGAAACAGAAACATAACCACTGATTGAAGACGGTCGAAGTTCGCCAAAATTGTATTCGACACCCGCTTCGCCCGCACACAATTCAACCTGATTGAATCGGTCGTTGGCGCCAACTCCATTGGATGCGTTGTTGACCATTCCAACTGCATCCCGGCCATCGATAAAACCAGCCAGCGGATTTTCATTGGGCGGATAGTTGTTGATCTCGACGACTTCGTAAACACCGGGAGGCAGACCCTCCACGCGGTAGAATCCGTTCGCATCGGTGCGAATGAAAATCGGCGGTGTGTTTTCGAAGGGGTCCATGGTCACGCCATCCTTGGCGCCAACGCGAGTCACTTGGATCAAAACATTAACCAGTCCCTCTTCGCCCGGATCCCGAACACCATCATCGTTCCGGTCGTGGAAGACGTGTCCCGACAATGACGCTGGTCGGATTTCCTTGAAGTCATAGTCCGTTGCTGCCGTGTTGCCAAGCGGAATGTCGATGTCGGCAATAACGTTTTCGTTTCCGTTGGCATCCGCGAAGACCTGACCGGTCTGTTCGCCTTGAATATTACCCGCCGAGGCGCCGACATCCAGATAGCCGTCCGGTTGAACTTGAATCAAACGGTACGTTCCGGGCGGCAGATCCAATTCAATCCCGAATTCGTAATTTCCGTTGGCATCGGTAAGAGTCGCTGCGACCGTCTGGTAGAGTCCGGTTGTTTCATTCAATTGTCGCAACTGGATTTGCACATTGGCAATCCCCGATTCGGTGCTGTCCTGAACCCAGTTCAGATTACTATCCTCATAGACCGTTCCGGAAATCGAGATCGGTTTCGGAATCAGATCAAACGCATCGATGGCTGCCGCGGAACGGTTGGCTTGGCCCGTTTCGTTATCCAAATCGAGATTAATTGTTCCACCCGTCACATTTTCCGCTTCCGCGAACAGCATGTCATAGGTGTCGTAGAAAACACCCTGCATCTGGGTTTGATCAAATCCGCTGGGCAGAGAGACGTCGACAGCGACATTGCGATCGGCAAAAACATAATGTTCGTCTTCAAACGTCGTCATGAACTGGGAAGCTTCGAATTCAACACCCGAAGCAATTGGATCGATGTTCAGGTTTTCAACTTCGTCGACATCGATCGTAAACGCAAGGACGTCTCCCGCCTCAAAATTCTTGACGTCGACGGTCAGGATCAGTCCGTTGTCCGAGACATTGATGGACAAAATGTCGCTGGCGGCAAAGCCCTGGCTGTCCAGCGCGTTGAACAGAAACGGATGATGACCGCCAGCACCTGGCTGACCGGTACCAACGTCGAAGAATACATCACCGCGGCTCAGGACTCCGTCACCATCCTGATCACCATTGATGACGAACTGGGTCAGTTGGGTTGTGGACGAGCCACCGACAAAAGTGACTTCGAAATGATCTGGCTCATTGTCCTGTCCGCTGTCACCCTCCAGGTAAGTCACCGCTGCGATCACTGGATCAGCGGTCATTACAATCCGCGGCTCCATCACCTCAAACCGGCACAACCGCAGGTTTTGAGCTTTGTTTTCCTGTTGCGTTTTGGCCGAAATCCGTTTTCGTGAACCAAAGGACGAAATTCTTTTGAGCAGACCCAACTCCCAGCCCTCCCTGTATTGAGTTGAAATGTGTGATGGATTGAAGCGACGAGTCCTTCGACGATTTCAATTTCTGCGTTACTTCAGAGATCGGTTATTCCAGCCGTCGGTCAACTTGGTTTGCCGTATTGCCGGATCAAAATTTGCCTGAATGTGCCAGACGCGAACTTCCGTGTCATACCCTCCCGACGCCATTTTTTCCTGCGAAACATCCAGACAGGAAACCGTCCCTCTGTGCCCGTTCAACGTGCCAATTTTCTGTGTGTCGGTCATTCGCCAGACATGAATCAAATTGTCGGTTCCTGATGTTGCCAGCAAATCTTGACCAAGAATCGCGACATCGTAAAGCTTCGCCGCGTGTCGTGGTAATGAAATTGGCTCGACGTTTTCCGTAATGCTGGAAATCTTCACGAGTTGATCATCCCCGCAGCTGACGATGCGGTTATCCAACATGAATTCGAGTGAGCGAACGCGCTGTTGATGGGGCCGAATCTGTTTTATCAGCTCGCCGTTTTTCGTGTCCCAAATCCGAATCCAGCCGCTGCGACCACCAGCGGCAACCAGCCGGTCATCCGCCGAAAACGCGACCGCGTGGTTGTCCGGACACTCACATTGCAGCCGTGATTCGATCCGATTGGATTGTAGATCGTAAATCCTCAGTTCCGGACCAAATCCTACCGTCGCCAGTCGGGTTGAATCGGACGTAAAATCGATACAGATCACGGCATTGAGGTGTGGATGCAACGACGGCCGGTCCTGAAAACGGTCGGTCGCCCAAATTCTGAGTTTGCGATCATTGCCAGCAGTTGCCAGCAATTTACCATCGGGAGAATATTTCGTGGTACGAACCCAATCAGTATGTTCCTGAAGGTTGTGGACGAATTTCTTCTCAACCGAGTCGTAGATACAAACGTGGTGATCGTCACCGACAACCGCAAGCTGATTGCCTGCCGGTTGAATCGAAACTCCGGTCACCACCGGTGGCCGCGAGCCGTGATCGTGCGGCCAGGTCCGAATCACATCACATCGCCAATCGATCGGTCGATCGGTCGTCGGTCGCCCTGCAGCGGGCAGCAAAATCTGGCTGGCATGGCCGAGCGAGCCGGATGCTGCGCAAAGCGCAGCCATTGAGCCCATGAATTTTCGGCGGTGAATCATCGACATAGCCCTCCCTGACTTTGTATGCCGACTGATAATCCGGGTGATTCAACGGCATGGTCCATGAATAGAAATAATATCGGACCAACAGACGATGAACTCGCCACTAAATCAGCGCCGACTGCTGAACCGAGGATTCACAATCCTGACTATCGGAAAATGCGCACTAACAACCTGCTCGTGCTAGCAGATTTAATTGTCCTGCACCTGTTGTTGAAACTGCTGCACTATCGCGGCTTTGATTCGCGAGCGATACCAGGCAGTTGCCAATAGAACGACACAGCCTACCAGGGCACCGACAAAAAGTCCTTGCGTGACACCCGAACCGACTGCAATCTGCCAGACTTCTGAATCCAGCGCGTCAAAGCGACTCCGGTAATAGTCCGGCGTCAGAATGGCCAGCAACCAGCCGACAATTCCGCCAAAGGCACCAAACATGATCGTTGTCGCGATTACCAGATACAGGCTGCGATAAATCATTTTGTCTCCGGCCAGCGTTCGCTCGATTTCCGCATCAACGGTGGACTGAAACGAGCTTTCGTAAATCTGACGGTCGTTCATGGCATTTGTCTGAGTTCATTTCCTGTGATCAATATCGAATCAAAACGTGGCATTTCCTCGCTGGTTGTCAAACATTCGCGTTTGTAACAATCATGTCAAATGCAGTGTACCTGGAGTTGTCAATGTCCATCCTAATTGAGGACGCTATTCAACAAACAGTCGTTAAGC
>JBGSXT010000844.1:0-3570 GCA_041751295.1 Mariniblastus sp. | reverse complement strand
GTCCATGAAACTGCCGTGAATCGTCGGAATGTACCAGAAGATCGGCTTACCGGACTGCTGTGATATCGCGGCTGCGGCCCGGAAATCAGCGGACCAATTGACAGCCGTTCCAGCCTTGGCCGCCAACGGATCAGGTTGGACACGAACTTTTTTAGTCGCATTGCCAACCGCCGACGGCGATTCCTGAGCGAATACGTCGGTGGTTTCAACGAATGCCGCCAGCAACGACAGGCCAAACGCTAGGCAAAACTTGACAAAACTCCATTCCGGAAACATTTTTTGTCCGCCACCACGTTACAAAATTGTTGCAGTAAATTCAGATCAGCATGATTATCATTTGACGTTGCAGGGGATTATCGAACAATGGCACACCGGAAATCCGCTAAGTCGCTGCCGGAAACACAAAATCCAATGCCAGCGATCGACATGGATTTGCGTTTATGATTGCTTATAACAGATCGCTCAAGTTGAACACAAATGGCCTGAAACGAGCCTTCCGAATGAAGCATGTAACGGTAACCATGATCATTGGTAGCCTGCTGATCCCGTCACTCATTGCTGGTCAGCAGCCGGAGGTTAAACCTTCCGCCCACCAATCAATCAACCAGCCGACCAGTCAGGAATGGCGGCAATGGCGCGGTCCATTGTTAACCGGTGAGGCTCCCGATTCTGATCCTCCGGTCAAATGGAGCGAAACGGAAAATGTCAAATGGAAGGCAACGCTGGGCGGATTGGGCCATTCGACACCGATTGTCGCTGGTGATAGCGTGTTTCTGACCTGGGCGGTTGAGACGGGCGACAAATTTGAACCTCGACCAGATACCGCGCCCGGAGCGCACGACAACAAACGGGTCAGCAGCCGATTCGAATTCGTCGCTGTATCGCTGGACCGCGCTAGTGGCGAAGTCAATTGGAAACGGGTGCTGCATTCAGCAATTCCGCACGAAGGCGCACACATTTCGGCCAGCCTTGCCTCTGCGTCGGCGGTCACGGATGGTCAGCACGTGTGGTTCCAATTCGGAACCTATGGCCTGTACTGCCTCGATTGGCAGGGGGAAATCGTTTGGACGCGAAACTTTGGGGTCATGAACAGCAAACATGGACATGGCGAAGGGGCCTCGCCGGTATTGTCTGGAAACATCATCGCCGTCAATTGGGACCACGAAGGGCAATCCTTCACGACAGCCATCAACGCCATGACGGGTGAAACCATTTGGAAACGGGACCGGGATGAAGAGACTTCGTGGTCCTCGCCGATCGTTGTCGAGCACGAGGGGCGAGAGCAGTTGATCGTTTCCGGTACCAATCGGATTCGGTCTTACGATCTGTCAACCGGCGATCTGATTTGGCAGTGCGGTGGCATGAGTCAAAACATCGTCGCGACACCGGTGGCTGCCGACGGGATGGTCTTCGTTGGCAGCAGCTACGAAAAAAGGCAAATGTTGGCGATTCGCCTGGCCGGTGCCAGTGGTGACATCTCCAGTACCGAACATGTTGTCTGGAGTCGCAACGCGCGGACGCCGTACGTCCCGTCACCACTGTTGGTCGACGGCCATTTATATTTTCTGCGTCATTATCAGGGAATTCTGACCCGCCTGCAGGCAGCCAGCGGCGACGAACCAAGCGGCCCGTTTCGGTTGGGGCATATGAATGAGATCTACGCTTCCCCGGTTTCCGCGGCCGGTCGAATTTACGTCACTGATCGTGCCGGTACGACCTCTGTCATGACGACGGATGCGAAGGCGGAAAACATTGCGGTCAATCGACTGAACGACCGATTCAGCGCGTCAGCTGCGATTGCCGGGAACGAACTGTTTCTGCGCGGCGAAGAATTTCTGTACTGCCTATCGGAGATGGCGAAGGAAGAAAAATGAACAACGGATTCAACGGCTTCACTACAGAAACGTTCAAATTCCTGAAAGATCTGAAGGCCAACAACAATCGGGACTGGTTCATTGAAAACAGGACTCGTTACGAATTGAATGTGCTTGAACCAAGCCTGCAGTTGATTGAATCGATGCAGAACCCATTGAAAAAAGTATCACCGTTTTTTCTGGCGATTGCCAAACGGAGCGGCGGTTCGCTGATGCGAATCTACCGTGATACTCGATTCTCAAAAGAAAAAACGCCGTACAAAACCAACATTGGCATCCACTTCCGGCACGAGTTGGGCAAGGACGTTCACGCGCCTGGATTCTACTTGCATATCGAAGACGGGGATTGCTTTTTCGGGGCTGGAATCTGGCATCCGGATAATAGTTCGTTACGCAAAATGCGCGACCAGATTGTGGAACAGGATTCCCGATGGATGCGACTTTCACGCAGTATACGGTTACACGGCATGTTCGAATTTGCCGGAGACAGCCTGAAACGTCCTCCTCGCGACTTCGATGCCAGTCATCCTTTGATTGACGACTTGAAGCGAAAAGACTTCATTATCGTCGCGAAAATTGCGAAAAATGAACTTCGCCAACAAAAGCTACCGGACCAAATCGTTCGGCTGATGAAGCAAACTTCCGGCATCGTTGAATTCCTGTGCGAATCCTTAAGTTTGCCGTTTTAGTGAAAGCGATTACAGTCCCGTTTTCCGGCCAATTGAATGGATGCGAAAATTGTCAACCTCCTTGATTGACATCCGAAAACAATGCACTATCTTAAGGTCTGGGTCATATAATCGGCACAACTCGAATAATTGTGAATTGTGTTAAGTACTTATTCAGGTACTCATTCAGCGACGTATTTGCAGCAAGAAACAGTTATCCGATTTGCAACAAGGAAAATCATCAATGAAACTGAAATCACTCGCGTTCGCATGGATCGTTTTTGCCGGACTTGTTTTGCAAAATGCGTCTGCACAGACTCCAGATATTTTTATTTCGTTTTCCGATTTTGGTGATCCAACTCCAGCGTCATTGAACACCGTGGGAACCTTTGACGTCGGGTCCAGCGGATCGGCATATGTTTGGGTCAGGAATGGTTTTGACATTGATACCGGAGCTTTCCTAGACGTTTTCAACGACGATACTGCGGTCTCCAATTTCACCGCTGTCGCGGTTTTTAACCCAGCGGTTTTAGTCGTCGGAAACCCATTCAGTTATCGCTGGGTCGATGAAGACCCAGGTGATCAACCAGGTGGAGCGATTGTTCCAGGGGTGGTGACACCGGGTTCAGTGTTGGAATTTGGCGCGTTTACGGTAACAGGTGGAACTGGAATCGTCACAGGGAATTCAGGTCCCCTTTTTCTCGATCAATTGTACGATTCGAATTCGAATGCCTTTCTGTTCGCAAGAATAGACTTCAACGTTATCGGAGTCGGCACATCCTTGTTTTCCGTTGAAGCGGGTGACGGAAACGGTGCTCCGATTGTTAACAACGGGGCTTTGGTGTTTCCAAATTTTGCCGGAGCAAGCCTGAACGCTGTTAACCCAATTCCGGAACCGGCAACTGCCGGAATCCTGCTGGTTTGCCTGGCGGGTTTAGCGACCCGTCGACGACGCTAGAGATCGGCTCCCAGTATCCAATACAATTTTGTCAGCCGCATCACAATTGACGCGGCTTTTTTTTTGCGCC
>JBGSXT010000843.1:0-7208 GCA_041751295.1 Mariniblastus sp. | reverse complement strand
CGGATGGCATGCAAAAGTACTGGCTGCCATGGCTGGTTGGCATGCCGGCCGAAACTTCACGAGCGATCTGCAGCATGATCTTTGGCGGCGTTTTTGAAAAATGCAAGCAGCTTAAAGTCTGTTTCGCACATGGCGGCGGATCGTTCCCGTTCACGATCGGCCGAATCGAGCACGGTTTCAAATGCCGCCCGGATTTGGTGGCGATCGACAACAACGTCAATCCGCGCGAGTATCTGAAGAAAAGTTCCGAGCAGCCCGCCCGTTTCTGGGTCGATTCCATAGTCCACGATCCCTACTCGTTGCGAACGCTGTTCGGTCTATTCGGCTCCAAACGAATCTGCATGGGCAGCGACTATCCATTTCCGCTAGGCGAAAAACCAGGGGAATCCATTTTGAACAACCCCAATGTCACGATGGAATCCCGTCATCATCTGCTGTCCGAGAATACGCTGGAGTTTCTCGGACTCAGGGCGGATGCATATCAATAAACCGAAGATTGTCAGAATCTGGAAACAGCAGTAACGAAGTTTAAATTCAATGCAGATGAGTGGCTTTTTCGACGGCAATTCCCCCAATGGGACTGGAATCTCCTCTTACTTGCCGTTCGGAACACCTTCTCCTTCGATCCAAGGCGCACCGGCCGCCATCATGTCGCTGGCCAATTGTGAAAGATCGCCGAGAGCAGTTTGCAGTTCGCCGTTAAGCGATTCCATTTCAGTCGTCGCAATGTTCAGTAATTCACGATGCGTGGCCGTTGGGCCGTAGCTACTGCGTTCAACGCCTCGGACCACCGCCGATAGTCGATCGTTGATGATCGGCCGAAATTTCTCGCCGGGCTGCTGGCGGCTGCGATTGCCGTTGAGTCGATTGTCGAGATCATTCAAACGACCTCGAAGTTGATGCAACCGGCCATCCAGAGCACCAACCCCGACGCCCGCATTCAATAGGACTTCATTCATCCGTCCGATCTTGACCAGCGATTGGGCCAGCGAATGTTGCATGGCTGTATGAACTCGAATTGCCGATTCGTATTCACGCCAAAACAGCGCGACATCCGCTGGCGAAGCGCCCTCCAACGATCCCTTCCGCAGCTGTTCGACCACAAACTCCTGAGGTTCGGACAACTCAGTGATTTCTCCATCGACCTGCCTGGCCAACACTACCGTAAACGTTCCGGGCGCACACATGTGATTGTTTGGCGGCGGCGCCCAAAGCGGTTTGGGGTCTTCGATCAACTTCACAGCATCCGGTTTCGGGTAACGCAAATCCCATGCAACCCGGTGAAAACCTTTCGTGACCGGTCCTTTGATCCGACGAACCACATTGCCCCCCGAATCACGAACGGTCAGCCAGATCGCTGGACCCGAATCCCGACGTTCCAATTCAACGGCATCCCATCCCGGAAATTCGAGTGGCAATTTATCGCTGATTCGTTCTTTTTCTACGGTCTGCCTGGATTCCTTTTTGTTCTTCAAATCGTCCTTCAGGTAATATGTAAACACAGCTCCAAAGGGTGGATTCGGCGCAACGAAATGGGACGCACCCTGATCCCCCTTGCCCCCCTCAAAACCTAGCTTCGGACGGGGGAAGTACCACCACGCCCGCCTGGTTGAGAACAGCGTCGCTTCGGCATCAAAAGTTTCATCGGTCAATTCCCGCAGCGGAGCCATGTCGTCCAGAATATAAATGCTGCGACCAAACGAGGCACCCACCAGATCGTTTTCCCGCCGATGGATGTGGATGTCGCGGAACGAAATCGTCGGCAGCCCACCTTTCAGCTGCGTCCAGACATTACCGCCGTTGATCGAGAAATAAATTCCGTACTCTGTCGCTGCGAACAGCAAACCGGGCCGAACATGGTCCTGAACCAGTCGCCAGACGAGCAACCGTTCCGGCAAATTGCTGGTGATCGATTGCCACGAAATTCCACGGTCCTTACTCTTCAACAGATACGGCTTGAAGTCCCCAAACTTGTGATTGTCCAATGCCACGTAAACGGTGTCCCTATCAAACAGGTCGGTGCGAAGGTCATTGACAAACGCGGTCGCCGGAACGCCTGGCAGGGAACCAACTTCGATCTTCCGCCAATTCGCGCCACCATCCTCGCTGACTTGAATCAAACCATCGTCTGTACCGGCGTACAGCAAACCCTCCTGTTGCGGAGACTCAGCGAGTGAAGTGATTGTGTTGTAGGTGCTCATCGCCAGAACATCCCAGGCGTTGTCCCAGCTCTGCGCGCCGCCCATGATCGCCAGTCCGAATCTTTCCTGGTTTTTGGTCAGGTCACCGGAAACCGGGGTCCACTCATCCCCACGATTGTCGCTGCGCCAAACCCGTTGCGACGCAACATACAGCCGCTTCGGGTCATGCGGCGAAATCAATATCGGCGCGTCCCAGTTAAATCGTTCGAATTTATCGTCGGTACCGGCCTGCGGCTGAATATCGATCACTTCGCCGGTCGCGATGTCAATACGTGCCAGAAATCCTTCCTGCCGTTCAGCGTACACGATGTTCGGATTGCCGGGTTCCGTCGCCGGCTGATGGCCGTCCCAATCGAGCACCACTCGCCAATCGGAATTCTGGATGCCGTGCGCATTATCTGTCCGTGACGGCCCCCCCTCGGTGCTGTTGTCCTGAGTCCCACCGTAAACATTGTAAAACGGTTCGCTATCGTCGAGTGCGATTTTATAGAACTGGGTCAACGGCAGATTGTCAAAGAACCGCCAGGTTTCGGCGAGATCGAATGATTCGTATAAACCGCCGTCCGCTCCGCATAGCAAATAATCCGGATCGTCCGCTCGAAACGCCAACGCATGATTATCAGAGTGTTTGTGCTGTTCGGTGACAAGTCGAAAGGTTTTGCCGCCATCTTCAGAAACCTGCATCCGCACATCCATCAGGTAAATTCGATCTTGTTTGTGCGGGCAAGCGTAAAGTTCCTGATAATAGTGTGGTCCAGTACCTCCGGAAACCGTATCGGACTGTTTCGTCCATGAATTGCCTTGATCGTCACTGCGAAACACGCCGCCTGTTCGCCGATCCAGTTCAATCGCCCCATACAGTGTGTCCGGCTGATGTGGCGAAATGGCAATTCCAATTTTTCCCATCTGCGACTCGGGCAGTCCTTTTGTCAGTTTCTGCCACGTTTCGCCTCCATCATCGGAGCGATGAATTCCCGATCCGGGTCCGCCTCCCATGTAGGCCGCAACGGTTCGATGCCGGTCCCAGGTCGCGGCATAAATCCGATTCGGATCGCTGGGGTCGATCGCAATATCGGTGACGCCTGTCCATTCATCATTACCCAGAGTCCGTTTCCAGGTCTTGCCGCTATCGATGGTCTTGTAAAAACCCCGCTCGCCGCCGGCCGTCCAAAGCGGGCCCTGCGACGCAACGAATATGGTTTGGCTGTCGTTCGGATGAACAATGATTTCAGAAATGTGTTCGCTGCGCGCCAATCCGACATTATGCCACGTTGCGCCTCCATCATGGCTATGATAAACGCCATCCCCTGTGCCGACATGACGACCGCCAACATTTTCACCGGTCCCCACCCAGACGGAATGTGGATTGGCGGGATCAACGGTCACGCACCCGATCGAATATGAGTTCTGATCATCGAAAATCGGTTTCCAGGTCACTCCCGCGTTTTCCGTTTTCCAGACGCCTCCACTGCCGACACCGATGTACCATACGCTGTCATCGGTTGGGTCGATGGCGATGTCAGCAATTCGCCCTGACATGAATGCCGGGCCGATGCTGCGAAACGCCAGGCCGTCAAAGTTCTTTACTTGCCACGGCGAATCGTTTTTGTCCTGATCCGCGTCCTGCGATTGAAGGTTCGCCGACAGTAACAGGAAAAAGATCAGCAATCGCAAAGTTGTGTACATCAGTAGAATCCAGTCTTAGAAATTGGGAACCATGAATCGATCCCCGTGCACTCCGGATCCGATTCGCGTTCCATTCATTCTAATTGAAAAAAAGTGGGTGTACGCCAAGTCGGCGAATTAGCTGGAAAGCGCCAGGTACCATCCAATTCGCTGGAAATACAAGCACGAAGCGCCAGCGAGTGAATTTGGCCGCAAGTCGTTCACTCGCTGGCGCTTCGTGCTTGTATTTGTCCAAACATGGCGCTGTCCAGTTAAGCGAAAAACCAAAATCCGGCGCAAGCTGAATGTCCTTCCGGTTTGTTCCTTCCGGTTTGTTTTCGCAAACCGTTTTCGTATATAATGCCGGGCAGGCAATCGAGCGCCGTTTTCGTCAGCATTGGGAAACGGGGCAACCATTGGTTTTATTTCGCTTTGAGGAGTCTTACGTGAATTGCCGACATTCCTATCTTGCACTGTCCACCTCGATGGTTCTGACCATCCTGTGCATTTTTCACAATACCGTCCCTGCCCAGGAACCGGCGGCAGGTTCTGAAGGAAAAGCGAAGGCTGCTCAAACGGACCTTGAACCGCTCCCCCAGACGGTCGACAAATCGTTGTATCAGAAAACAGTGTCGCAGGGGATCAAATATCTGCTCGACAAGGGACAGGATCGTCAGGACGGATCGTACAGCAAACAGTTCGGGCCGGCGGTGACCGCGATGTGTACCACGGCTCTGTTGAGCAATGGAATTGCGGTCGATCATCCGCAGGTCAGCAAATCGCTGAAACTGCTGGAGACGTTCGTTCAACCGGATGGCGGAATCTACGGACCCAACAGCAATCTGCAGAACTATGAAACCAGCGTCGGCGTCATGTGCTTTACCGCTGCCAACAGCGATGGCCGGTACGACAAAATCATTGAGGAAGCCGTCGGCTTCCAAAAGAACATTCAATGGGACGATGGCGAAGGGCACGATCAATCGAGTTCGTTTTACGGTGGGCAGGGCTACGGAACACACAAACGTCCCGACATGTCGAACACATCCTTCTTCATGGATTCGCTGAAAGCCGCCTCGGAAGACAAAGACAGTGTCGCCATCCAGAAAGCGTTGACGTTCATCTCGCGAACGCAAAACCTGAGCACCGAACACAACCAGTCTGAGTACGCTACCAAGGTGTCCGCCGACGACCGTGGCGGGTTCATCTACACTCCGGTCGGTGGGGGTGAAAGCAAAGCGGAACCGCACCCCGATGGCGGGCTGCGCAGTTACGCATCGATGACCTACGCCGGTTTGAAAAGCTTTCTCTACGCCGGACTGGAAAAGAACGATGTTCGTGTCCAGGCAGCAATGGACTGGATCCGGCGTCATTACGATCTGCAAACCAATCCGGGCATGGGCAAGCAGGGACTGTACTATTATTACCACGTGTTCGCCAAAGCCCTAGACGCCCATGGAGACAGATTCCTGGTCGATTCGCAGGGCAAAAAACACAACTGGCGGGCCGACCTGCTGGCCCAACTGGCCAGCGCCCAGAAAACGGACGGCTCGTGGACCAATGAAGCCGACCGCTGGTACGAAGGGGACCCCAATCTGGTCACCAGCTACAGTCTGTTGGCACTTTCCTATTGCAGTTTCGATCAGGACAAATAAACGCCAACATCCGCACCCACTCTGTCAAAACGCATGACCTGCAAGTTGGTTAATCGTTTAACGATCAGCCGGCAGGCGATATTGTTCGGTACTCGTTCGTTTAACGGGGTCAAAGGATCGCTATTGCGGAATATCCTATTGTGACCATGACCATCCGATCATATCCAAGTCAACGTAACCGTTTTCAACGGGCTTGCCCAGGACATTCCGCAGTTTTGACCTTATACCGGCGGGCTGGTCCTCCAGTCGGTCGTTCAGGAAATCGTTCGCGGCGCGGCGTGTTTCCATTTCAATGAACTTGACGGTCTTACTTCGCCTCGCCTCCAGACTCTTCAGTTGTTCCCCGGAAAGCTGCATTATTTTCCCCAACGGACCGCGTTGAATATCCGCCCAGGGTCCGTAGCAGCGCTCGAAAACACGGTCACGTATTTCCTGGAGCTGTTCCCGCTGCAGCGGGAGCAATACATTTTCCAGCCGTTGCGTGAATTCGGATGCTCGTTCTTCCAGTTTCTTTTCTCGAATCCGGTCAATTTCCGTCATATCCTCAGGCCATTCATAAAGGAAAAACGTGGTTTTGTTGCCTGTAGAATCCTCGGACTGGATCTCATCCCTGATCGCTATTGCCATTTCACCAGCGATCCTCGCAACAACATCCCTTTTCCAAATATTAAACTCTAAATTTATTTTCTCGATTTCGTCTGACTGGCCATCAACCATTTCGACAAGTTCGCCGACATAGGGGGACGAAAACATGTGAAATGTCTGGTAAAGTCTCCCAAGTTCCGAATATTCAGATGTATCTTTCTGGATTTCGACAACGATGTTGCCGTTTGCTCCGTGCCAAAGTAAAGGAATGTTTGCCTGCTTTGCCATAAATCCTTTTTCTCTAACTTTGGCGATGGGGGCAACCTTTTCGTATTCCAAAAACAAGGCCAATTGCCCGAGACCGCCGGGGCCGGTGATTCTGTTACCCCAATCACGATCGAACAGTTTTCTTTGTTCCACGGTCAAGTCCTCCAGCCACATGTCGAGTGCCTGGGTTGCCAGTTGTTTTTCGATTGCCTTCAATTCGGTGTATGCGGACCGAGGGACATCTACCAATGAGCTGTTATCCAAACCGAGCATGTCGGAAACAGATGGGTTATTCAGCAGACGTTTAATGCCGTTTCGAAATAACAGAAATCTCCATTGAATCTCACGCAGTCTTTTTTTCTGCGATGTACTCAATACAGAATTGGCGTTTTTTACAAACTCAGAGGCAGCGTCCAAGGCCGCTTCCCGTTCATCTCCGGGACTGCGACGTTCTTTTCCTTCAGCTTTTTTTGATTCATGGGGCATCTCTTTTAACGCCGTTATCCGCTTTTCAAATTCCCGGAAATGCGATTGAATTTTCTGAATCTGGTCTTTCTGCAGGCCGATTTCCGCCACGATCGTATCGGACGTAAAGAAATCAACGATCGGGACGAGTCCGACCGATTCCTTCCGTTTGGTCAGCTCCCCTTCAAAACCCTGAAAAATCTTGATGGCTCGCTTCTGGGAGACAAGCAGCGCCGCAAACTCCCGCGAGTCCTGCGTCGAAGACGGCGTGGCCCAAATCGCATTTCCCAATATCAGACCCAACCAACAAAAATTCGCAAACTTGTTGATCATGGTTTCCTTTCGACGACAAATGACCGAATAACAGGGTGAT
>JBGSXT010000842.1:0-4587 GCA_041751295.1 Mariniblastus sp. | reverse complement strand
GACCCATGATCGATTGATTGCTGTCGGTCACCGGGGTACAAGAAGCGACCTGGCGGCAACGGTTGCGCCCGCAAATCTTGACCTTGTGGACGTCGATGTGAACGCCAGAATTCATGAATCGCTGCTGAGCAACTACATCAGTCCGCTGTTAAGTGGCAGGAAGATGACCAATGAACAGATCGCGGCACAATTCCGCGATCTGCTGGGCAAATCCATCGCCGTCGATGATGAAGCAGGCAATCCGCAAGAAGAATTCAGCATCACGTTCGAAGACGCCCGACCGATCCAGTTTGAGTTCGAGGGAAACACCGTGGCAGTGACGATTTCCGGCAAGGAATTTTCCCGCGAAGGTGATCGCATCCGCAATGGCCTCAGAATCCGACTGGCGTTCAAAATCGTAACTGATGGAACACAGCTGCAGGTGGTTCCCGAATCGGATGTCGATATCCAGCTGATCGATCCGCGACAAACGAACATCAAGACCGTTTCGTTTATCAGTTTTCTGAAGACCCGATTGTCGGAAGTTCTCGGCAACGCCTTTGAAAACGAGGTCATTCTACCCAACAATCTGATTCCACTTGAAAATCTCGGTCCCGAAATCAAACCCATCGCCAGGCAGCTGCAACTGGTTCAATTGAGAATGGAAAATGGCTGGATGTATTCCGGTTGGAAGTATCAACCAGCCAGCTCCTATCAATACGCAACAATCGACACACCCGCCATCTGGCCCATGCCCATCAGAGAAGCTCCTCGTCTTGATCTGGACGAACAAATCGAACGGGAATCGGGGCTTGCGCCAGCTCAGACTGAAACCGGGTCGGAATAGAAAATATTGCGACACAGTTTTGACTCACGTGCCTGCATTGGGAAATAGTTGGGGTCGAGGTAATTGCCGAATTGAAAAAAGCCCGCGAAGCTTCGCGGGCTTTTGATTGTTTTCTCGGAGTCGAAGTTATCCCGTCAACAACTCTACGAATAGATTAACATCCAGCAAATCGACGGCTCCGTCACAGTTCATGTCCGCCTGGATGATGTAGGTCCCGTTGGTTACCGCATTAACAAATGGGGAGACGTCCAGGAGATCGACCGTGCCATCTCCGTTAACGTCGCCGAGGATCAAATCGGCGATCGTGCTGGCCAGTCGCAGTGTCACGTCATTCGAATTGTACAAAACTTCCCATTGATAGCCGGTCCCATCGGCGATCGAAATCGGGGCGTTATCAAATTCCCCGACCACGCTGTCCACAGTCGACAGGATCGTGAATTCGTCTCCTACTTCCGGAACAAACAGTCCGTTTCCTGCGTCGATCAGTTTCACGCTCAGCCGACCGTCCAATATCGCGTTACCGTTGCCGACGAGCAGTACGTCATGCTCGTCCCCCGCAACATGACCACCGATTTCAACCTGCCAATTCGCATTGGCCGTACTTTCGAAACTGGCCACGTCGGCGATCCCAGTGGGGTTGCCGATTTCCAGCAAGGCCTGGTTGAGCAAGTCAAGTTCATTCAACGATGCACCGTCTTCCAGCAGCAGATGGCCATCGGACCCGTTGATGAAGGTACCTTCACCCATGAACAGTGCCGCTGATTGAACTGTCGTGGTCCCGCGCATCACAAGACTCGATGCAACCGTTTCGAACGTAGTATTGCTGCCGTCGCGGAAATCCGTATCGGCCAGGAAACGCACGTTGGCACCATTCACACTCAGGTCACCCGTCATCCGCATCCTCGAGCCACCGACTTTTGTCGATTGAAACGGCAGGTTATTTGACACATGCATTTCGCCTGCCATCGTCCAAAACCCAAGGGGCGCATCCAGATTGACCGTCAAATGTGCAAGTGCCCCGTTTCCAATATCGAAAGTACCACCAAACGTGTCGCCGGCTGACGAGCCAATACTAATGGTGTTGACGGCCAGGGACGAATTGACGTCCCACGTCGGGTTGAGTACGCCGTCCATGTCCATTCGTTGCGCATGGATTACAGTGGGAGCGGCAACAACTGCATTGCCGTTCTGTCGCGCGATTCCGTTGATGGTTACAATGCCATTCCAGACCGTATCGCCGTTGAATTGCACGTCACCGTCCGCAGGACTGTCGCTGAAAGTGTTGAATTCGCCTCCACCGATTTCCGTCTCACCAGCGAAGGTCAATTCGCCAAACTGCTCGATGGTGTAAGTTCCTCCATTGACGTCGGCGGACCAGAACGGGACGAATTCCATGCGGCTTTCGTTATCGATCGTCACGTCTGCGGTAGAAGCCAGCGTTGCGTCGGCCTGCACATGAAAATCTGCCTCCGAACCGGACACGATGATCGTACCGGCCAGCTGCACCGGATTCCCGGTCAATCTGGTGTCGGAGTCAATGCCTGCGCTAAACACAGTGATATTGCTGTTGGCGTCTGCGGTCCAACCACCAAAGATGTTCATTACGAGCGTCGCATGCGCCCCCAATGTGATGTCGCCGCTGAATGTATCAGTCAGCCCCGGTCCACCGAAAGTCATGCTGGCATCGCTGGTGCCGGAAACAAAAATATGACCGTTGCCCGTGTTGCCATCGAGGTCGTACAGACCGTCCTGTTGCTGGAGAAAGAGCATGCTGCCCGGTCCGCCTCCAATCTCGCCGTCGTTCAGAAGTGTCGTACCGTTGTTTGCGGAGAACTCCATGATCCCGGTGCTGGGGTAGAGTCGCCTCAGTTCCCCTCCTGCGGCAATCGACAACTGATCCTGAACAATCACACCCGAATCCTCCATCAACATCCTGCTGCCGTCACCGATCGACAGATTGTCCGTGACGAAATCGCTGCCAAATGCCGCATTATTGATATTCAGACGCGACCCTTCGCCGCTGATCGAAGTATTGCCATTGACCACGATCAAATGTCCTTCGTTCTGCAGGGCCATGCCATTGATGATGTTCAGTTGCGCGATGGTTGCGTCCTGATTCAAAAACACGGTGAAGTCTTGCACGCCGGGCAGATTCCCAAGCCAGACCGAATTGGCATTGCCCGGTACGCCATTTGGTGTCCAGAGATTGGCGGTGCCCCACGAACCATTCCCCGAGTTCCAGTTCTTGATCTGGGCAATCGTCGTGTCAGGTGGAAACAGAGTGGCGATCATAGCGGCCGCGAACAGACAAAAGCAGGCTGGCCGCAGTATTGGATAACGCCGTCGCGAAGTTGAACGAATTCCGGGATTTGATCCTTGCGGATCTCTTTTGCTCGGCCCGTTGCAATCAACGCAGCGGCGAATTGGAATGGAAGGGAACAAAATTGAACGACCGGTGGGTACAACGGTCAACCTGGACCTGACCGCCGTAAGGATGCGACTGACGGATTTCATCGGAAAACTCCTGAAAGTATTGGAAACCTAAATGTTGAAAAACAACTTCTTTCTTTTTCAGGCGATTACCGACATCAGGTTACTCGCGCAAATCGAAATTATTCTTGAAAAAGCACCTGATGGCTTGCACTGCAGCGGCTGAGACCCACAGGAATTGTCGAGTATTCGGCGGATGTGCCGCCAATTCCTAATCTTGATTCAGATTTAGATTGGGGCGGCTGCGGGTGCAGCATTCAACAGTGTTCTGATCTGCAAATCCAGGCGGCAGTCACCCTTGAAGTCGCTGAACGGAAATCCGTCAGTCGGTGTCGATTGCTGAACGTCGATCTGACCGTTGTCGGATCGAACCGGAATTTTCGCGAAACTCAAGCGGATGAGTAATTGCGGCAACGGATAATGACAAATGGTTCACGCCGTTATTCACGGCAATTCGAACAAACGGCCTGCTGGCCGGGCTATTCTGTCAAGTTCCGGCCGTCAGCCGAAATCGTCCCGACGCCCTGAACTTGCTGTGACCAATTCTGCCATCTGGAATACCAGTCAGCCGTGGTAAGCGCGACGGGATCGCTGTCATTCAACGTGGTTCCCGCAATCAACTCGCAGGTAATTTGCAATCGGTCCAATTCGAGTGCGGGCAGTTTCAGCAACCTGTCCAACTTGAAGCACACGTTTTCATGTCGGCCACTGGCAACAATCAGAAAGCGTGAATCGGGAGAGATCAGGATCTGTCGGGCCCAGGGAGGGGTTTGAACCGGTTTGATCAACAATTGTGCATCATCGGCGTCCCATACACACATCCGATGGTCCAATCCAAGGGTTACCATGTATTTGGAATCGGGCGTATATGCGGCATCAACAATGTCAACATTCGCGATATGCAGTCCTTGATGCTGTTCCCCGGTTCGCCAGTCGTAGATTCGAGCGTTCCCAGCTCGATTGGCAACGATCACTCGGTCCCCGTCCGGGCCGAAACGGGCATAATTACATAAGGGTGAACTCTCGATTTTTTTGCCTGCATGTTCCCCCGAACGAATGTCGACAACATAGACGAACGGATTGCGACCACCCGCGATTACAATTCGATTACCGTCGGGCGAGTATTCAACGCTGGTAACCACCATGCCATTATTCTCGATGGCCGGATAACGCAACTTGCGCGTTTCAACATCCCAAACCCAGACGCCTTCCTGCCCGCGCCACGAGACGATGGTTTGGCCATCAGGACTGTATTTCAGTTTTCCGTTGTT
>JBGSXT010000841.1:0-1791 GCA_041751295.1 Mariniblastus sp. | reverse complement strand
GCTGATCACGCCGGATACCCACGTCGAATCCCCATTGATCGGTTGGGAAAATTCGCTGGCGGTGGTCCACATTTCGGCAGAAATAGGGGCACGGTTTCAACAATACACAGCGATCATGGATGTCGGCAGTCGCAGCGGGGCGGCAGGCAACGGTGTCGAAAGGTTTGTTTATGTCCTTGAAGGTGGCGCAGAGATTGAGTTTGACGGCAAATCGCACACGCTTGCGGCTGGAGGTTTTGCTTTTTTTCCCGCCGATGTGAAGCACACGATTTCCGCTCGACAAAAAACCAAGCTGATCGTCGTCGAAAAACAGTACACGCCGTTGCCGGGGTTCGCGCCGCCCAAGCCGGTTGTCGGAACCAACGATCAGATCGAAGGTCTGCCGTTTATGGGCGATCCGGACGCGCGGTTGCAAACACTGCTGCCTGTTTCGTTCGAATTCGATCTGGCGGTCAATATTTTCACCTATCAGCCTGGAGCGACATTGCCACAGGTTGAAATTCACGTGATGGAGCATGGTCTGCAAATGATTGCCGGCCAGGGAATTTACCGTCTGTCCGACAGTTACTATCCGGTGGGCAAAGGGGATGTGATCTGGATGGCTTCCCATTGTCCGCAATGGTTTGTGGCGATGGGTAAGGAGCCGGCCAGTTACATTTATTACAAAGACATTCATCGCGACAGTTTGAACGCTTCATGAACGTTTCCATTTCACAACAGTCGTATGGCAAGTCCAACGTGCGGCTGACCCATGTTTCGCGACAGGCCGATCGACACGAGCTGATTCAGCTGGCAGCCCAGATCATGCTCGAAGGTGATTTCGATTCTGTGTACACGGATGCCGACAATCACAACGTCATACCAACGGACACCATGAAGAATACGGTTTACGCGGTGGCAAAAAAATATGGCGTGGGGAATATCGAAATGTTTGCCCAACAACTGGCCGACAACTTCATAACAAAGTTTGAGCATGACGACAAAGTCCATGTCAACATTCGACAACAGCAATGGCATCGGATTGACCTCAACGGACGCCAGCACGGACATGCGTTTGTCGGCGGCGGCACCGAAGAAAACGAGTGCCGCGTGGAAGCAGCCCGCGAACACGTTGCCCTGACCAGTGGGTTGGCGGGTTTGCAGGTTCTCAAAACCACCGAGTCCGGGTTTTCGGGATTCCTGAAAGATGAATTCACGTCGTTGACCGAGACCGATGATCGGATTTTTGCCACGACCATTTCAGCGTCCTGGCCCTGCGGCAGTCTGAATCATGATTGGACATCGACACGGCGCTCGGTTCGCGATTTGATGTTGGATGTGTTTGCCCACAACTACAGCCCTTCCGTACAGAAGACACTACATGAGATGGCGGAACTGGTCCTGGCGTCCTGCCCCGAGATCGATGAAATCTCGATTCAGATGCCCAATCAGCATCATCTGTTGGTTGACCTTTCCGCGTTCAATCTGACGAACGAACATGAAGTTTTCGTTCCGACCACCGAACCCTTTGGCGTGATTTCGGCGACGATCAAACGGGTTGGGAAAACAAACTGACGTGAAGGCCTTCGCACTTTGCAGTTCGCGCGTTTGCACCGCTGTTGGAGTCCGTCCGGCCGCGATTGTCATTCGGAACGGGCGCATCGAATCGATTTCCAATCGCGATTCGGTCGATCGGCGGCTCGAACTGCACGAACTCGGCGAGAAAATGATCTCGCCGGGAATTGTCGACGCCCACGTCCATATCAACGAACCAGGAACCGATTGGGAGGGTTTTGAGTCGGCGACTAAGGC
>JBGSXT010000840.1:0-2090 GCA_041751295.1 Mariniblastus sp. | reverse complement strand
CCGGTTTGTTCATGCACATAATCGGCCAGTCGTTTTACGGAATCAGCGGGCGTGGACGGCAGGATCCCATGTCCCAGATTGAAAATGTGTCCGCGCCGCCCGTAGGCATCCGCCAATATCAGATCGACCTGCCGTTTCAATTCATCCCATGGGGCTAGCATTGCTGTTGGATCGAGGTTGCCCTGAATCGCTTTATCAAAACCAATCGCATCCCATGCCGATCGCAGCGACAATCGCCAGTCCACCCCGATGACATCCCCGCCACATTCAGCAACCAGGTTCAGGTGAGTCGAAGTGCCTGTTCCGAAATTGATTACCGAGACTCCAGCCGATTTAACTTCTGTAAATAATCTGGTGTTGAAAGGCTGGATAAACCGCTCGTAATCCCGCACGGAAAGAATTCCTGCCCAGGAGTCGAAGACCTGTAACGCGGAGGCGCCAGACCTCGCCTGCTGGACCAGATAATCGGCCACGACATCGACAAATTTATGCATCAACACCGCCCAGGAATCGGGAAACGTGTACATGAACTGTTTGGCTTTCTCGTACGATTTCGAACCGCTTCCCTGAATCGCATAACACGCGAGGGTGAATGGTGCGCCCGCAAATCCAATCAGCGGTATGCCGCGCGGTTCCAATTCATTGCGCACTATACCGATTGCCTCCAGCGTCGGTCCCATGCAATCCGCAGCGTTGGGGGTCGTTAAACGATCGACATCAGCAGGCGAAACAATCGGCGTTTCCAATATCGGTCCGTTCCCTTTGACGAATTCGAGCTTGAGGCCCATCCCGATGAGCGGCGGCAGGATGTCGGAAAAAATAATAGCAGCATCCAGATCGAACGCATCGAGAGGCTGCAAGGTAATTTCGGCAGCTAAACGCGGAGTTTGAATGATTTCCAACATGGAGTGGTGCTTGCGAATTGCCCGATACTCGGGCATGTATCGTCCCGCTTGACGCATTAGCCAAATCGGCGTGCAGTCGGTTGCTTCACTGCGGCAAGCTTTCAGAAAACGGCTGTCGTGCAACGCCGATGTCCCTTCCAATTTGTGTCGCACATCGGTCGTGGTCATGAGTTACTGGTTCAGTTCCGACGTTGCCTGCCAAATGGTCCGGCCCAGAAAAAATGGCCCCATTCGTTCGATAAATTCACTGGTTTGACGTGTGCGCCGCATGTGTTGTACCAACGCCGAAAGTGGGAAAAGATCTTTGCCCAGCAGGCCCACAATAAAATCGTTGTCGTCGGTGTTCAAGCCATGTCCCGCCAAACGAATATCGGTCGCATAACCTGCTTTGCCGTAGGCATGCCCGATTCCACCGTGCTCCATCAACATTCTGCGCTGTTCCTCTCGCGATTCCCGTTCGAAAGCACCGCTGCGCCGAACCGGATACCACACCGCCCACGGCAGAGTTGGATCACAGACCCGGCTGACAGGTCGACGAATCAATACATCTTCCAGGTCAGGCTCGTAGCCGATCGAATACGAGCGTCCAAACATGGTCAGTTCATGCTTTTGTTTCAACCCGGAAAATTCTTCTGTCCGTAACAGGGGATGAATGACCTCCGGGATATAGGATGGGTCCTCGCTGAACGCCAGCAAGCCGATACCGCGCGGATCGTTTATGTCCTGATACAGAACTGCTTGCGGCGAAACGGCAGCGACCCGAGCTTTTAATCGTTCCAGATTTTCGCAACCACCGAATGCTGTAAATTGCATGAACAACCGGCGATCAAGCGAAATCGGCTGGCCGTCAGCACCACGTCCCTTTTCGGCAATATCAATTTGCGACGACGACAATTCTACTGGTTCTTTAGCGGTCCGATCGGGTGGTTCCGTTACCGACACTCCTTTTGTTTCAGCCATTGTCAATTGTCCTCCGCTTTAACTTCCGGTTCGGCAACCCGGACGTACTTTCAAAACACGTTCTAACTGATTTCGGTTGCCCCCTGATCATCGCATATTCCCGGCTGACGTGTTGGTGACAATGCGTTTTTCCAGTAGTTGTGAATTGTGTTTAGACCCTCCAGATTGAATTGAAACTCAGCTTTCACAAGCGTTCCTTTACCGATTCCAGAATTTCTTTGCCCC
>JBGSXT010000839.1:0-4736 GCA_041751295.1 Mariniblastus sp. | reverse complement strand
CAAATATCCAATAAAAGTTGAACGTGATCAACAATCCACCGATCACCGGCCCGAACGAAAAGCCCAGATTGACCGCCATTCTTTGCAACGCATAAGACCGATTCCGTTGTTCACGATTGGAAAATTGGGCAATTGCGGTCGCGTTGGCTGGTCGAACCCCTTCAACGGCCAGACTCAAACAGAAAATCGCGGTAGCCAGTGAAAGCCACGACGTGCAAAACGGGATCAACAGGAACAGAGGTGCAGATATCAGTAACAGCAGGATTTGAAACCGAACGGCCCCGACCACGTTCGTCCAGCGACCACCCAGATAGGTGCCGAATACCGCGCCCAGTCCGTAGACACTGATCATCCAGCCGGCAGCCGATTCCGTGTAGTTCTGCGATTTCGTCAAATACAACGTCAGGAACGGCAGCACCATCGTGCCAAAACGATTGACGAACAGCGCTGCCGATAACATCCAGATTTGCGGAGGCAGGTCTGCGTAGGCCCGTCGGTAGGCTTTCAGTACACATCGAAACATGAAAACCCGATCATCCTTGACCAACAGGCTGGGTGGAAAGTACGGGTCGCAATTCCCCGGCTGACGAAATAATCATTCACCAACAATCTTCAAATCGCTGAATGCCAGGCGGAAACGTTTTCTGCCGCCGTGGGCAAAATCAACGGTCGCGGTCTGTTTCATATTGATTCCGGAAATGGTTTCGATTGTGCCGATGCCGTACTCTACGTGTTCAACCGTCATCCCGGCACGATACATTGATGGATGTTGGCGAATGGCGATCTGTTCCTGTTGTCGGGCCAGATCGGAACCGGTCATCAAACGCGGAAATCGGGCAGGGCCATCGGCAACCCGAAAATTGCCGTGCGATTCTCTGATTCTCGATGGGCTTTCATCGTCTTCATAGCCACGTTGGTCCAGTTCCGCAGCATCCAGGCCATCATTGATACCTCCATGCATCCACGGATCCATGTCGAAGGGGAAATCATCTAGTTCTTCGTCGTAATTGACAATCGATTTGGGTTCGAATACCTCCATTGACTCGCGCGGTAATTCCATCAAAAAGCTGCTGGCAATCGTCGGCCAAACACTCCCTTTTCGGAACCGGTTCAAACAACGACTCAATTGCAATTCCTTCCTGGCCCGCGTAATCCCCACGAATAACAGTCGGCGTTCTTCTTCCAACTGGTCCGGATCACGTGCGCTCCGTTCGTGAGGAAGCAATCCGTCTTCCAGGCCAACGATGAAAACATTTGGAAATTCCAGCCCCTTGGCCGCGTGCAACGTCATCAGCGAAACATAGTCGGAATCCGAATCCCAGGCATCGGTGTCACTGACCAGGGACGCCTGTTCCAGATATCGTTCCAAACCACCGTCATCGGGATGTTCGGAATCAAACTCTTGCGCCGCGACGACCAATTCATCGATATTGGCTGCCCGTTCGTGCCCCTCTTCGCTGCCGTCATCAGTCAACCAGTCGCGATAACCGGTCATATGAATCGTGTTCTTCATCACGACTTCGACATCTTCCAAAACGGACTCGGACAATTCATCAAACAGTGCGACAAAACTGACGACTTTGGTCGCTGCCCCTTTGGAGATTTCAGGAATCAATCCGCATTTCCGCGCAGCTTGCAACATCGGCATCCTATGTTGATTCGCGTATTTCCGAACCCGCTCGACTGTAATTTTGCCGATCTTGCGGGGAGGCACATTGATGATCCGTTCGAAAGCTACATTGTCGTTGGGGTTGTTCAGCAATTGCAGATACGCCAGAACGTCTTTGACTTCACGGCGTTGATAGAACTCCAACGCTTTGACCACCTGATAGGGAATTCCGGCTGATCGAAAAGCGTGTTCCAGTGAGCGCGACAGGCGGTTGGTTCGATAGAATACGGCAAAATCGCGGGGGCGATTGCGCTCGGTCCGGATGGCCAAGGCGATCGAATCCGCGATGTCCGTCGCTTCGTCCTGGACGTTGGGATAGGCCACCAAACGAACCGGCTTACCGGATTCATTATCGGTGATCAGCGATTTTGGCTTGCGGCGCTGGTTGTACGAAATCAACTGATCCGCGACGGTCAAGATCGATTTCGTGCTGCGGTAATTCTGCTCCAGCCGAATGACTTTCAAACTCGGGTAATTCTTTTCAAAGTCGAGGATATTGTTCAGATTGGCCCCCCGCCAACCATAAATTGATTGGTCAGGGTCGCCGGTCACGCCCAGATTTTGGACGCTATGGTTGAGCAATCGGATCAGTTCGTATTGGACGATGTTGGTATCCTGGTACTCATCGACCATCATGAATTGGTATTGCAAATCAAGCGATTCGCGCAGTTCCGGGTTTTGCCGCAGCAGGTCGACGGCGTACAGCAGCAGATCGTCGAAGTCAACGGCGTTGGCCATCCGCAACAGTTTCTGATACTCCGGGTAGACGCGCGCCACAATGCTGCCGATGTAGTCGCCCGGACGAGCCGTGTATTGCTCGCTTGTCACGGCACTACTCTTCAATTTGCTGATTCGGCCCTGAATCGAATCCGGGGTATGGTGTTGCAGTTTGACTTCGGAAACTTCGATCGCCTGTTTGACCACCTTTTTCGAATCGCCCATGTCGTAGATCGAAAAATTTTCACTGAGACCGACCAAGGTGGCGTACTGTCGCAATAGCCGCGAACAGAATCGATGAAACGTTCCCGTCCAGGTCTGACTCCCCGAAACCAGCCGGGTGATCCGATTCCCCATCTCGTTGGCCGCTTTATTCGTAAACGTCAGCGCGGCAATCGATCGCGAAGGGATCCCCTGATCGATCAGATACGCGACGCGATGAGTGATCACACGCGTCTTGCCGCTTCCCGGTCCAGCCAACATCAACAGCGGCCCTTCAACGTGGGTCACCGCCGCGCGCTGGCTGTCATTCAACTGGGCAAGTAAATCCTTGGTCGAGGGCATCGGAACAGCTAGCAGTATTGAAAATTGAAATTGCCTGATCAGACAACAGTCATCGATATGCTATATTTTTATCTCGACAAGACAAGCACGCCACGTCGTCGTGCCAAATCACGCAACATCCATTTACGGGAGGGAACCCCCATGGCACGAACTCGAATTCCACTAAGCCAGGTTGAAGTGCAAACCAGGAATCTGGGCGAGAACCTTGACTTAGGCACCGCCGAAATTGGACTGACGGTGCGCACGACCAATTGCCTGGAAGACCGAGGCATCTTCACAGTTCGCGAACTGCTGAACACGACTCGCCTGGAACTGTTGAGCATTGCCAATTTCGGCGAGAAAACACTGGACGAAGTTTATCGCGCGCTGGCAGAAATCGGATTTCCCCGCAGTGACGCGGACGTCAAACCGCGTTAGTCGAGCTGGCAGATTGTCGTGTATTGAGTGTGCGGTAGGGCTCGATGCGAACCGGTTTCGTGGCATAGGCTGCCAGCCTGTAATGCTTAGTACGCCGATGAATGCTTCCAATAAAGTAAATTCGGTGGGGAGGCCTTGGTGGATTCAGGCCCCATTAAGTGACGTCAGGTCCGATTTGGCGACGGGGCGGGGAACACATTGTTGATTTGCAACCAGTGTTGGGGGATTTGGTCGCCGGTGCGGCGGTAGGGGCGAGATAGCCCGATGCTGACCAACAACTCCGGTTGAATGGCGATGGTTTCAGCGGCCCGCTTGATCCTCGTTGAATTCGGAGTCACGTGGTCGTCGTCAAACATTCGGATGTCGGTGACGGCGGCGCTGAACTGGTGACCATCTTCTGAAAACTGCAGCCGGACTTTCGGTCCTCGTACCGTTTCAATGATTTTCAGTTCGGGCTGGACGGCCCAATAACATCCCAACGAATGCAATCCGTGGTATTCCTGGATGCAAGCCGTCCCCGGCTGGCCCCATTTGGCTTCGGTATACACCAATTCCCGGCCAAACAGTTCACGTAAACTCCGTTCGTCAATATCGCTGCATAACCCGTACAATTCGTTGTCGCCAGCTTCGCGAACAATCCGCACAGATTCCGGCTGAAACAGGCGGTCTTCGATTTCCGGAAAACGCCCGCAGAATGTCGAGTCTCCCAGGTCCACTACGCGACCCAGCTTGAACGGCCCGCCATTGCGGGCCAGCATTTCAACCGGCAACGGTTTACCCAACACCGGGCGGACGTGATTGTTCGTCGCCAGATCGATCCCCGCAGTACACATCAGTCCCGGTTGCATCCGCGTCAGGTGGTTGATCATGATCTGCATGGCAGTCTTCCCACAGCGGGACCGTTTACAAATGAACAACTTCAATTCCCGGCCAATGTTGCCCAAGATATTCGAGCACCAATCGCCGGTGGCAGTTCTCCGCTGTCGCTTCACTGCACAACAATACAGTCGGAGTCGCAAAATCCTGCGGCGACAATTCCGTTTCAATCTGGCGATCGCGCATCAGTTGCAGAAACTGACGTTCATAATCCGACCAATCGCTGCCGTTTTTTTTGTAGGCGTCCAGCAGCTCTTTAGTCGGAGCCAGCAGTGGTTCGTGTCGATAACCGGCGTCACAGATTTCGCGCAGAAAAAACGCCAAGTCATCCTGTTTGGCAAAACCGGCCAGTTGCGAGCGGTTGTTCAGCCGCACGTCCAGCAACTGTTTGATGCCCGCCTGTTTCAGTCGGCCAAAGAATCCGGCTGCGGAGCTTTGGGTAAAACCGATCGTAAAGATTTCCACGTGTCCTGCTCCAATTCCTGAAAAAGCA
>JBGSXT010000838.1:0-3736 GCA_041751295.1 Mariniblastus sp. | reverse complement strand
TCGGCGGTTGCTCGAAATTTCATTTCAACCCATTCGTTTAGCCCGCGACGCTTTCGCCAGTTCCCGGTCAAATTCCAGCGATTGGCATCAGTGAGGGGATCGGATTCAGTCAAGGTTCGCCGATCGCTGATTTTTAGACCGATTGATTGAATTTGCGATTGGCAGGAAATCTCCGAATCGTAGTGTAGGAATTGCAATAACAATTTCCGATTGTCGATCGAGACCGCAGGAACCTGGATTCGTTCATTGCCGTTGGTCACGAACGCCTCAATCGTCCCATCCAACGATTTCTCAATTTCCAAACCAAACCTCAATTCACCTCCTGGCGACTCCAGCGCGCAATTCCATTTGCCTGCAAATGCATCCGACGACCCACTTTGTGCCGTTACCGTGCAAGCGGTGAACGCCAATAAAATTGCGACGAAGAAAGCGTGAAGCCGACAACAGCTGACGAAGCTCGATCGATGTGTCTTCGAAACCAGCAACTTTGTCATTGCGAAAACCGATGGCTAACATCCAGCAGGGGACAATCGAACACCCTCACATGGTAAAACAATTTGGTAACCGTTCCCAGTGGTTTGCTGGATAGATATTTCGCAATTGCCGATCAGGCCTGGTTCTGTTGCCAATCGCCGTCGAGCAGATACAAATAATCGACCGCGTCAATTTCGTAGAATCCTGTTTGACCAGAACGAACGCGGGCTTCCAGAAAATCAAAATTGAAGACTTCAATTCTTTGACTATTCAACCAGGCGGTGGCTTGATTGCCGATCGCTGCTAACAGATCAAGGTGGTCAAAGTCTTCCAGGACGACTTCGTTAATGCCTCCACCGCCATTGAACAAATGATTTTCTGCATTGACGATTCGTAGCATTTGCAACGTTGATTCAAACTCCAACGTCGATCCCAGCGATCGCAAATGATCGTTGCCGATGCCGCCGCGCAGACTAGACGTATCGTATCCGCCGAGCGTGTTGACCGTAACCTGGTCGAAGTTGCGAACTGTGACCTCAACGCCGATGGCATTTTCAAGGCTGACCGTCGATGCTGTCCCAGCCACGAAGTCATTGGCAGCCGTTCCTGTCAGGGTTGCCGAGTCGAGACCGCCATGGATCGCACGAACATCGACCAACTCGAATCCATCGGTAACCAACGTTTGGCTGACAGACTGCAGTCGCGTTTGATTGCCGGCTGCATTGAAGACATCGAATCCGGCGGAATCATGAATTCTGGCGGTGTCGGTTCCCTCTTGTGCCCAAACGGAAATCTGTTCGAAACCGTGAGCCACGTTCAAATAACTGCCACTCTGCAGCCGGGAATGATCCGTGCGATGGACGAAATTATCCGCTGCGTTTGAACCGTGCATCACAACGGAATCAAAACCGGAGCTGGAATAGGCGTTGATTCGCTCGAAGCCGCCTCCCCAAATCTGGTAGGCGCCCGAATCCAGGTGGAATCCATTGCCCGATAGTTCGAAGCGATCGTTTCCGGCCGAGTCAAACAGGTGGGCATAGTCCTGGCCCCCCGAAGCGGTCACCGACGTGGCTTCAAAACCGGTTGCCGATATTCGGTTAAACTCGTTTCGCAAGACATTTCGACCATCGTTGGCGATGAATCGATCGTCGCCAGCTGATCCGGCAAGTTGAACGATATCGAAGCCGTCGGACGCCCTTAATCTCACGCGCGAAAAGCTGGTAGCGGAGTTGGCATGTCCATGACCATCTATCGTTATTGAATTGAAATCGGCAGTAAACGAATCGTTGCCAACGGAATCCCAGACGATCAGCTGATCGGCACTTGTTCCGCCATCGAGATCAATGGTTTCAAAACCGCGGGCGGTGAATGCAATTTGCGGTCCGTAAACGTCGACGCGTCCGACTTGCAGAATTGCTTTGTCGACATCGTGACCGAACGAAGCAGTGATTGCATCGGTGCCCGCACCGCCAATCACCAAAATCCTGTTAACCAGGTTGTTGTTGATTTGATAGGTCGTGCCATTGAGATCAACGTCCAGGACCGCTCCGAAATGAAAATTGATTTGGTCATTGCCACTGGTTCCATTGACGACCAGCAAGCCATTTTCAACGGAAACTGGAGCGGTCGGCAGCGGGCCGTTGTTGTCAGCTCCGGTCCCCAAGATGGATTCGATCGCCCGGGCCAGATTGATGCGATGGTAGTCGCTTCCGGTAACTTGATCGTAAATGATATCCGCAGTTTCACGAAACCGTTCGTACAACAAATCCTGATCAATATTGTTGACGCCTGATTCCAGAAATGCGTCACGCAACAGCGCGCTGGCACCGGCAACATAGGGGGCCGCCTGGCTGGTTCCGGAAGATCGCAGGTATCCGCTTTCCCGACTGCCCGCAAACAAATGATCGGGTACGGTACTGAGAATATTTTCGCCGGGCGCGACCAGCACGTGTTCGTTTCGCTGGCTGAAATCACTCAGATTGCCGGCCGCGTTGTGGCTGGCCACTGGGATCACGAACGGGCTGGCCGCCGGGTAACTGACACCTGTTTGATGATAGTTGGCGAACAGATTTCCCGCTGCCACGGATATGAATATTCCATCGGCTTCAAGCTGCGCGAACTCGTCTTCCAATTGGGCAGCATCGGGAACGGTGTTAGCGTTCCAATTTGTGCCCAACGAAAGATTGACCGTCGTGATTGGATTCTCGAAGGCTGTCCGATTTTCATGGACCCATCGCAATGCCTGCTCGACCCAAGCCAGTTCTCCATTGCCATGGTCGTCGAACACGCGCAACGACACCAGATCGGCTCCCGGTGCAACGCCCTTGAATTCATCACTTTGGCCGCCAATGATTCCGGCCACGTGGGTGCCGTGCAATCCAACGGGCCCATCGTCGTAAGGGTTGGCATCGTTCTCGGCAAAATCATAACCGCCAACGACTTTGTGGCCGAATCCAAAACCTGCTCCGAGGGCAATGTGATCGAATGCGATTCCGGAATCAATTACGGCGATCGTTTGTCCCGTACCATCGAGATTGTATTGTTGGCGAATGGCTTCGAGGCTGTGATCAGCTGGCTGGCCATTGGCCGACTGGGTCACAATCTGAATTTGTTGATCGATGTCGATTTCCGACGCTTCGATTTGAAAGTCAGCCACGAAGTCATTCAGTGCTTGGGCACTCATGACCCTGCGCGGTTCGAGTGTCTCGAATCGGGCATAACGATTCAGGTTGTCAGTCATTGGATCCATCGGTGGCCCTGACGGGCCAATGGGTTAACGACAAGGCTCGAACGGGCAGCGGCTCGCGTCAACGTGGCAGCCATCTTTGGCATGTGGCCGCGCCGAGATCCCTTTGGCGCGAGAAACAACAGTTAAACGAACTGTTGCAGGATCAGCGAACTCGAATTCGTTTTGACAGAGAGTTTCCGAGTCGGGCCAGGCCCAAAACGTACCTTTCCGGATCCTTCACCAAGGTTACGTTTCGCCCAGTGGGGAATGTTCATTTTTTTATGGAGAACCGGCTTTTGCCTGCAACGAACAGGCCCGATTTCAAAATAGTGCGGATGTTCTGGTTGCGCGGTCTGGGTTGCCGCTGCCGGAGTTTCAGGAAGTGCGAATCGAGAGTGGCGAGTTCATGTTTTGACAATTATTCGGACGAAATCGATAGCTAGGCTTTGTCGTAAAAATGGGTCAGTCCTTGTGAAGCCAACAAACGTCCGACCTCTTTTGGAACAGGCTCTTAGAATCATCAGAATTCTGACA
>JBGSXT010000837.1:0-1926 GCA_041751295.1 Mariniblastus sp. | reverse complement strand
CGAATGATCCACCCCATCACATTCGGCGTCGAAGCCGGCGGCAAGTCCATCTGGTACCGCTTCCGCTGGATCGGCACCCGCGGCGAAGTCGGCAGCTGGAGCGACTCCTTCTCCGCAACGATCTGGAAATAGCCAGAACCGAAGAGAAGCGAACAAGATTCGGAATGGATTGCGTCAATCTTCAAGGCGCAATCCATTTTTTATTCCTCACGATCATGCGAAGAACAGCGTCTCGATCATGTCCTTCCCGCAAAGCCAGGAATCCAGACATCCCGCAAAGCCGGGAATCCAGCCTTCCCGCGACAGCGGGAATCCAGACATCCCGAGGATATCAACCCGTTCCCGCCCCCGCCAACCAAACTGACCGTTTGCGAAGCACCCCATCTCCCGGTCGCCCATCCTCCGATTTCCCGTCCGCTCAAAGCCGCGACCTCGCGCCGGCCGGATATTCCCGAATTTCCCTGAATATCCAACGCGCGGCCATAATGCAATATCAAGCCGTCTCGATATTCCGGCAGCCCCCCAACAGAATTTGAGCATTCCATGACAACCCAAGCCGTATCAACCAGAATCCGCAAGGGTAGCGGCACGCCAATATCCAGTGCGGATATCCTGCGTGCGGCCTACTGATTGTTCGTCGCCTATGTTCACTTCTGACAATCCACCACCGCAATCGACATACGTCGCCGCAGTGAATTCGATTCGCGGCGACTTGAGTGACCGCAGCCTCGCGGTCCTTCGGTTTCAGTTCCAACAGCCCGGTCGCGCTGTCACGTCACAGGATATTCGCGACCATTTCGGCTACACGAGCATTGGCGCTTCAAATCTGCTGTATGGGTCGCTCGGAAAACAACTTGCAACCGCACTCCCGATGCAAACGGAATCCAACAGTTCACCAAGAACACAATATTGGAAATCGCTCTCCACCGGCGACGGAAGCGGTGAGCACTTCATATGGATCATGCGGCCGGAATTGGCCAATGCTCTCGTTGATACTGGCATCGTCCATGCTTCGACCGATGGGCTGGCAATGGTTCCTGATGTTGATATTCATCCCTCCAGCTTTTCCGCTGTCGAAGGCCGCCGCAAATTGGTAACGCACCTGTTGCGCGAACGAAATCGAGCGCTGGTTGATGCCAAAAAGGCTTCAATGGATTCACTTGCATGCGAGATCTGCGGGTTCAATTCAAAACAAGTCTACGGCGAAGACTACTGTGAAGTGCATCACTTGACGCCGCTTGTTCAACTAAACGATGAAACCGAAACCACACTCGATGATTTGGCAATTGTGTGTGCAAACTGCCACCGTATAATTCATCTGACCACGCCACCAATTGAGATGGACGAAATGCGACGTCGGGTCAACCGGTAATGCAACCGGCGACGAACAAAACGATGTACGGGAGTGGCCGTCGTCGTCGGTCTTGAATGGAAAGTCGATCGCGGCCGCCCCGTGATCTTTGTCGTTATCCGGCTCCGATTGGATTCTTTCCAATAAATTCAAACACCAAACGAATAGCTGAGGTCGATTCAATACACACTTTCACGGAGGGTCAATGATCGGATTTCTCGCTGGACTGGTGCTTGGCGCAATTGCCGGAGTCCTCGCTGACAGGATTTGGGGACGCCTTGAAAATCAACCTCGCCTTCAACTCAAAATCAGTTTCTTCACGAACGTTCGCGGTGAAAAAGGTCTCGGATACACCGTGCGCAATGTAGGTGCGACTGAGATTCCCGATTACAAAATCGGAATATTCCATCCGCGTAGGGGCACATTTTTCAACTTCCCTTCAGAGCAGAACGGCCCGTTGTTGCCCGATCAAATACGTAGTCACCAATGTCCGTTGATTAAGAATGGTTTACCTGATGAATGGCTCAAAAATTGGATCATGCATGAACGCGATACCCCTGTTGAAAACGTCGAAT
>JBGSXT010000836.1:0-15572 GCA_041751295.1 Mariniblastus sp. | reverse complement strand
TTCGTGCCGGGTCTCGATATCGAATGCAGGCAAATGCATTTCGAGTTGCCGGATGACATCGACTAGATCGGACAGTTGGTCATCGTCATTGATCAGTTCGCCACGAACGATTCGAATCGAGCGGGGAGCATCGATGCCGATTCGAACATTCTTCCCGTTAACGCGAATGACTTCGACGCTGATGCCGAGATTCGGAAAAATGATTGTTTGATCTTCTTTTCGGGACAGCACTAACATGGAATTTGCCTTTATTCTTGGATTGTGAATTGCGACCGTTGGCTTTCTATTCAATGGCAAATGCCCGAACGGATCAAGACCGAATTCCCTTTTGATAGTGATTGTGAAATCGTCGCGGAAGTGCTTGTCGCTCATCCGCTATACCCGCGCAAGCCGACTCACGCAGTTCGAGAGAATCGTCGCGGTCAGCGCACTTCTGATTCCAGAAAAACCAACCTGGTCAGACAACGACCAAGCGAGTTCTTCAGGAAGTAGTTGGCGTTTAAGAATTTGAATCATTCGACGCAGTCGGACAGTTTGGCACGTTAAATGCAAATTTGTCGTCCCGGGAGCGAACATGTCAAAGATATTAGTTGTCGACGACGAAAAAACAGGCCGCGAAACGATCTCGCAATGGTTACAGATCGATGGATTTACAGTCATTTCCGTGGCCAGCGGGCGAGAGGCAATCGACCATCTCTACGACGGCATTTCGCTGATCGTAACGGATTTGAAGATGCCCGGTGTGGATGGCATTGAGTTATTGAAAGCGGCGCGCAGTAAAGTCCCCCATGTCGTGGTCATCCTGCTGACCGGTTCTTCTTCGGTGGAATCGGCGATCGAAGCACTACAGCTTGGCGCGTTCGACTATTTGATCAAGCCGGTCAATTTGATGGAACTGACGATCAAGATTAAACGGGCTATCGAACAACGGCAACTGGCCGGCGAAATTGCTGAGCTGCACTCAAGATTGAAGGAGAACGATGAACTTTACAGGATGATCGGTCGATGCAATTCCATGCGAAGTGTGTTTGAACGGATTCGTCTGGTTGCAGATACCGAGGCCACTGTCTTAATTGGCGGGGAGAGCGGTACAGGAAAAGAGCTGGTAGCACGCGCGGTTCATGCGCACAGCTCGAGGTGCAAGCAAGCGTTTTTGCCCGTCAATTTTGCTGCTATATCGGAAAGCCTGATTGAAAGTGAACTGTTTGGACATGAAGCCGGCAGTTTCACGGGTGCGCACAAACGCCGTGATGGCGTATTCCAGGCGGCCCATAAAGGGACGCTTTTCCTCGACGAGATTGGTGAACTTCAACTTGGTTTACAAAGCAAACTGCTCCGCGCCCTCGAGAACAAGACGGTAATGCCGGTGGGAAGCCATCAGGAGGAACCGGTCGATGTTCGAATGGTGGCCGCGACAAATGGCGATCTGCGGAAGAAGGTCGCAGAAGGAAAATTTCGGGAAGACCTTTTTTATCGGCTGAACGTCGTCAACATTACGCTGCCGCCGCTTCGTGAACGAGAAGACGACATTCTGCTGTTGACGCAGTATTTTATCGAGACCATTTCCCAGGCCAATAACCGGGCCGTAAAAGAGATTTCTTCCGAGGTTCGCACTTGTCTGCTCAATTACCATTGGCCGGGAAACGTCCGCGAATTGCGCAACACGCTGGAAAACATGATTGTCATGTCGCTGAAGGACTGTATCGAATTGGAGGATTTGCCGGTGCATATCACCGGTGCCACCATGAGTCAGCCGATTCTCCGGCCTGGCATGTCGTTGCAGGAACTGGAACACGAAGCGATTCGTCGAACCCTCGAATTACACAACGGTCGGCGAAAGGAAACGGCGGTTGCACTGGGCATCAGTGTTCGAACGTTGCAACGCAAGATCAAGGAATACAACCTGGAACCCGAGTCGGCCGAGACAGCAAGGGCAAATCTCACGCGGTAGCCAATACAGCCCGCTCCAGTTTCGAAAAAAGCAGGCGAAATGCCTGCGTTAGAAAACACAATCGGCGGCTGAATTTCACCGTCTAACGATCATCTGTCGCGTCATCAATTTCATCGTCGATTTCTTCCCCCGCTTCTTCCATCGCTCCCTCTTCACAGCCGGTAAAGGTCACAGCAGAACCGCAAAGAAACAACGAAAAAAGAATTAATAACAAGAATTTCCTGATCACTTTTAAACTCCTGAAAGTCAGTTTAAGCAAATTTACGCGATAATCACATTGCATCGCGACTTCCCAGCATCGCGGATAGGGGCGTCGACGTCAACTGTTAATGCAAAAATATTCCGTTGCGGCAGGAGCCTAACACAAAAAATGCGGACGCGAAGGCCGCATCCGCATTTCCAAATTCTTCCTATGATTCACATCGGACTATAAAACCCGCGATTAATTCCCGTCGCGATCATCTGGCGTTCGTTCGTCAGCCAATTTGCGCGCGAGTTTTCTTGCCTCTTCCAGATGACTGCTGACCGACTGGGTTGCACTGCTGACAATCTGTTGCAACTCGTCTGAACCAACGTCTTTGATTGCTTCCAGCTGAGCCAACATTTGGGTTTGCGAGGCGATTTCGATGCCCACGAATCCCATGTCAAATTCCTGCTCTGAGGATTCGGTCAGCATGCGCTTAACGGATTCCAAACCGTTTTTCGCAGCTTGGTGTTCGATCTGAGCCAATTTTTGAACAATCGACCCAGTTGGCGTGTCGTAGCTGGCTCGCCCCACTGTCGTTCGGCCTGACGACGGGACTTGACCCGCCTCATCTATTTGGCGTTGATCGACAACGCTATTGTTCCCGGTGAGGGCGGAATCACGATTGGAACCATCGTCATCGTTTTTCGGGAACGCCGACACGATTTCATTGGGAGCGAGGCTTCGCAATTTTTCATTTAACTGTTGATGAGCCTGACCCAATTTTTCGGCAAACTGTTTCACATCGTCGTTTGTCGACTTTTCTTCGGCTATTCGACTCAATTCTATTGTGCATTGGTTGGCCAGGAATAGTTTACCTGCGTAGATCGACGTGAAAATCTGATTTTGATCTTCAACACTGCCAGTCTGGATCTGCTGGCCACTTGAATCCAATTGTGGAGACTGGCCACGCGGCTGTGTAAATGCCGGTTGTTTTTCCTGGCTCGCTGCATCACCAAACCGGGGATTCGTACTGCCGTCTGTCAGGTTGTCTTGCTGCGTTTGCCCGACATACGAGTCGTTGTTCCACGCAACAGGAGCCGTGTTGTCGCCATTGTCGAATTCGTTTACTGTTGAATCTGTAATTGGATGGCCAATGTTGCCATCAACACCCGACTGATTCTGCGAAACGGAAGCGTCATACTCGGATGCCATACCGGGATTGTTGGAGAAATTACCAGAACCGTAGATGAAATTGCCGCCTCTCCCGTACGTGCCGTAATTATTCGAAGAATAGTTGGACACCGGCTGTGCGATGCAACAGGGCGGGCAAGGCTGCGGGCAAGGCTGCGGGCAACAGCGGCGCTGGAACAACCGTGAAAACAGTTGTGCGTCGGCCTTTTCGGGAATAATCGTCATTGCAGCGAGTGTGAGCGCGACGAAAAAACCCAACGTTAAAAAGATGGATTTTGTTTGAGACTTCATTTTGGTTTCCTCTATATTCAGTTTAAGTAAAGTGTAATACACCGATTTGTATCGGGAAAAAATCAACCAGGAGCGACATACAGGCCACCCCTGGTTGTACAAAAAAGGCCGATTCAGTTTTGCATTGCCAAAAAATCAAACTGGTTGGCTGCTTAGGTCGGAGGCTTCGCGGTTGCTCATGGCCTTCCAGTCCGAGCTTCAGGGCAATGCATCATTCTGAACGACTACCCACCATCGTGGTTTCCTTCATGACCTGTGTTGTCGTCATTTCGGCTGGACGTTCTGTCATTCCTCGCCTTAGCAGTTGCAGGACTTCTCAAAGGTTTTGACCTGCTTTTCAGCTTCGGCTTTCGCGATCCCGTATCGCTCCTGCACTTTGCCAACCAACTCGTCCCGTTTGCCGTCAATGACATCGAGTTCGTCATCGGTCAACTTGCCCCATTGCTGTTTAACCTGACCCTTGGCCTGTTTCCATTTGCCTTTAATTTGATCCCAGTTCATTGCAACCTCCGCGTATTAATGTGAAGAAACGTTTTCCACGTACAACGAGTCACAGTTGCACATTCTGTGCCAAGGAAAAATAACAACCGAAATTGAAACGATTGAGTAAACGAGACGATTTTTGTTAAAGAAAAAGCGCAAAGAAAATTGTCGAACAGAAATCTATTACAGGCAGGCGACAAGTTGGCGTCACGGTGAAACGAAATCGGCCAGAGTGACGCGGGCTGTTTGACTTCCCGCAATTACGCAGGATATCCGCATGCAATTGCCGGATGACACCGAACAGTACGAATTTCGATTTTCCCGATATCAAGGTCCGGTCGACTATTGCCGGTCGTTTTTCTGCGGCAGGATAATCAGTTCGTCGGCATGTTCCGCCACGACAGCACGAAGTGCCTGCTCCTGATTTTTCAGCGACTCGAGCGCCGCCTTGCGAATCTCGCTTTCAACCCGGCTGCTCGTCAGCCAACTCGCTGAGGTCCTGATTTTCAGGTGCAGTGAACTGTTGATTTCGGCGTTCCCCGCCGGGTCGGGAGTCAATGTCAAAATCGATGTATACTCGCGAATCGGACCGTTTGGCCGGGCCAGTTCGTTGGTCGCATGCAATCGGTCCGGCGTGATATCAACCTTCTGGTTCAAGGTAATTTCGTGCTGACCAATGTAGGCATTGTTTGTTTTGACGATCAATTCACCATGACCGTCCAGCTTCCAGTCCGCCTTCAAGAGGGGTCCCTCTATTTCAAATTGCATGTCCAACCACTTCTGGTCGAGCAGTTCAGCGTTTGCCATCGCAACAATTTTTTTGATGGCATTGGTACGAACGAGTATTTTTCGAACCCGTTGCATCGGCTGGTCAATCACGAATTGATACTTGCCTTCGGACGGAACTTCCAGCGTCTTGGTTGGCATGACCGCTAAAGCAATGACACCTGCGACAACCAACGCGACCGCAGCAATGACGAAAAGAGTAGACTTGTTCAAGTGCATCCCCTACCTTTTACGATGTGCTGATACAATCAAGGACTTCGGACATGAAAAGCCCGCCGGTGTCGGGAAGGTCTATATCGGTTTGAGTCCGGTTTTCAAATTCTACAGCCAAACTGAGGCAACGTTCATTCCTTCTATGCTGATTTGCCAGCTGCTAAATCCTGAACGTGAGCTTGTGCAGGTTTTGTCGATTCTGCGGATCGAAATCGGGCCAACGCTTTGAATCGGTCTGTCGAATCGGCACAACAGATTTGGGCGTCTTCGTGCATCCATTAAATCGACAGGTCTGTGGGCCGTGACTGCAGCGTCGCAAAACGGATAACCTACTGTTAATTGCCGATAACTGAATGAGTTTTCCATCAGGCAAAACCAATCTTTGCTGATATAGATCAGGTTTCGAGCGGTTTTCTTTTACTGCGGGAAAGATTTTCAGTATCTGGCCTGCGGAACATGTTGACCGGCTCGTATTGAAAATACTCGGAATCGGCCTGACGACCTGTGCGAATATCGCCAGAAATTGCCCTCGCATTGCAATAGACGTGAATCCTAGAATAAGGAAATTGAATATGACCACGATATCTACCTTGCCAACTTCCCCCATGATCGGCACTGGCGCGACTGCCCGTTTTGAAAGTATCCTTGCCCGCCTTGACGGTTGCGAAGGACTCGTGATGTCCGAACTGGACGAATATCGACAGCCCGTTTCAGGAATCGTGATGGAGAAGGCGACCGAGTTTAAGCTGTCGATCGTGGTCCCGGTGTACAACGAAGAAAACACCATCGCACGGGTGATTTCACGGATCGCGGCCATGCCCCTGAATACGGAAATCATTGTGGTCGACGATAACAGTTCTGATGGCACGCGGAATGTCCTCGGAAAACTGGCGGACATCCCGAACTTGCGAATCTTTCTGAAACAGTCGAATCAGGGTAAAGGGGCGGCGCTGCGAACCGGTTTTGCTCAGGTCTCTGGCGACTATGTAGTCATTCAGGACGCCGACCTGGAGTACGACCCGCGCGATATTCCGAAACTGTTGGAACCGCTCCTCAACGGCGATGCCGATGTCGTTTATGGATCACGGTTTATCGGCGCGGAACAACAGGACGAATCCCTGGTGCATCGGATGGGCAATGCCTTGCTTACGGGAGCATCGAATCTGCTGAGTGGACTTCAATTAACCGACATGGAAACCTGTTACAAGGCCTTCACCCGTGAAGTCATCGAAAGCATACGCATCGATCAGGATCGTTTCGGCATCGAACCGGAAATCACAGCCAAACTGGCCCGCCGCGGATTCCGTTTTGTCGAAGTCCCGATCTCCTACAACAGCCGCAGCTACAGCGAAGGCAAAAAGATTGGGGTCAAGGATTTGATCAATGCAATCTACTGCATCGGTCGTTACGGCGTCAGCGATTGATCGGAGTTTGCGATGCGGAAACTTGTGATGTTGATAGTTACTTCCGCCTTCGCGGTCGTGATCCAATCCGAAACGTCGGCTCAATCGAAGCGGACAATCCACATCGAAGTCTCCGCGACGGCCCGAGCTGATGTGCAAACCCAGCAGAATTGGATGGAAGTATTGGCGGAAGTCGGTGCCGATCGCGTCCGATCCCGGACGACACAGTCCACCGGGACCATTGAGATCAAAGAAACCGAGACATCTCTGGGCGTGTTGGTCAACCTGTACGGAGTGATCGATGGCAACATGCTGAAATTGCCCGGCCAGTCGTTTCAATTGCGTGACGTGGACAAAATTCGCGATTACGTACAGAAACTGCGCGACGACGGGGCCGACGTCGCGCTGGCTGACAAGAAAGCGTTTGGACTGACCTCCGAACAATTAGTCAGTTTGAATGAAGCGTTCAGCATTCCTGTCGAAATCGAAACTAAAAACAGGCCGGCTCAGGACGTCCTTGATTTTGCTGAACGAAAGCTGAATTACGAAATCGAGTTGGATGCGGCGTCCAAATTGGGGTTCAAGCGGGCGGAACCATTTCAGGACGAACTGCAGGGATTGTCCCTGGGCACCGCGTTGGCCGCAGCCATCCGACCCCTGGGATTGGTTCTAGCACCCGCGCGGCAACAGGGAGCCCCACTCATGATACGAATTGTCGATTCCCGCTCGGTAGAGGAACACTGGCCGATAGGCTGGCCTGCACCCCAAAATCCTATCGAAACGGTTCCCCGGCTGTTCGAAAAAAATGTACTGGAGATTCGCGATTTCCCGCTGGATCAGGTACTTGCTGCGGTGCAAACGAAAGCAGATGTGCCGATGCTGTTCGATTACAACTCGCTGGCTCGCGCTGCGATCGATCTGACGGCGACCAATGTGACATTCGTCAATGAAAATTCCAGCTACGGATTTGCACTGCGTCAAATGCTCAACCAGACGCGACCGCGAACAGCTTACGAAATTCGAGTTGATGAATCAGGCAAACCGTTTTTGTGGATTTCGACTGCCAACCCGGTGAAGTAACGGTTATTTCTGCAATTCATCGGAACCGGCGGCGTTTCCGGCGAATGCCGATTGGACCGGTGGCTGTCCCAAATGGATTTGCATGCCGACTTTGGCACCGGGTTGCAGTGCCCAATGGTCCGCACTGCCTTCCTCGGCGCGATTGTCAACTTCTGCCCGAACCAGATACTGGTCGCCACTGCGTCGTTCGAAATCGACAAAAACTACTTTGCCGGTTAATTCGACCTGCCGACCGCGAGCCAATTCGAGCGTAACCGTCACTGGACGGTCGGCAATTTCATGCGGATCGTGGGCAATACCCTTCACAATGCCGATGACGCGAAGTCGATCCATTCTGGCAATCCGCATGACAGTTTCGCCTGCCGTGACCCATTCACCGGCTTCGCGAAAGACTTCGAAAACCTGGCCGTCGATCGGCGACGTGATCTGATGCCTCGCGATACTGTCTTCGGACGCTTTAACAGTCACCATCTCCGCCGCTGCTTCCTTGGCTGCCAGGTCTCGCGCTTTTTTTGCTCCTTCATACTCCAGCTGGGCAACTTCTGCAGAGAATTTTGCCCGGTTGGCTTCGTGTTCTGAAACCGACCCGCTACGACGCAGCTTCTCCGACTTGGTATGCTCGATCCAGGCCAGTTGATACCGTTTGTAGGCGGTTTCGATTTCGGTGCTATCGTTGGCGCGTTCATCGGCGATTTGAAACCGCAGCGTTGCTTCCTCAAATGCCCGTTTCGCTCGCTGATCATTCATTTGAGCAACCGATTGTTCTTTCTTTACACTGCTGCCAGGTTTGACATTCATTTCTTTAATCTGCCCGCTCTCCAACGCAGGCAGATCAATATCTTCAATCAAGTGTGCCGTGCACTCCTGCAGTCTCAAAGTGTCAGCCGAGTCGGACGGAAATGGTTCCGATGCAGTATTCGGTTGGGCGGCAGCGGTCGACATCGCGGCCAACACTAAAAACAGCGAGGCCAGTTGGAGTCTCGTATCGTTGGTTTTCATTGGCTGTTTCCGATCTAATTCTGTTTTCTGGATGGCATCGTTCGTCTCTTCAAAAATCGGCAGCCATGCAATACGCGGTTTAGCGGCAGTCTTGGCGGCGGAGCCTTTGAATTATAGGAGCTAGCATTTGCGAATCGACTGCTTTAAAGCCGTCCTCTGCCGATTGCCAGTATTTTCTCGTCCGCGCAGGACGAATCTCCCTGTCCTTGCAAGCGACGCAACGGATACGGAAAACCGTCCGTCAAGCAAGCCAGCCCCAGTCGCTCAAAAAAATAGGGCGAAAATCGAAATGACCAGTATGGCCGATCCGAGAGCGATTTTTCCTACCGTTCCGACGAATCGGCCTGCAAACGCCGCTCCACCGACTTTGACGCTCTTGTTGAACTCCGAACCCTGCGAATTTTCACCCAACATGGCGCCCACCATCGCGCCCAAGCTGGCGAACAGGACGCTCCCAATGATCATTCCAACCAGCGGAATGGCAATTGGCAAACCGAACAGACCGCCCATGATTCCTCCCACGACCGAGCCGACAACACTCCAGATTGCCGCCCGCCGGCTTCCACCAGCCCGTTGTGTACCCATGACCGACGCACCGAATTCGATCAGTTCGCCGATGCCGGCGAGAACGACAAATAGTGCCAGCAATTGCCAGTCAATATGCCAACGCGATTCCGGATCGACAAACCAGAACCAGCAAATGCACGCAACCAACATCATCCAATTACCGGGCAGCCCAAACAGATTTGTGCACCAGCAGACAGCCAGTGTCAATACAAAAAGAACAACGACGCAGTAGAACAGGATGCTAAAGATCATGCTAGACTTTTCCGGAACCGACGCCGAGCCGATCCAAAAGTTTTCTCTCCGGTTAATAACACGAACGGATGTAGAACGAATCACTAGTTCGTCCGATGTGTTCGAAAACGAATTGGCAATTCATTCTACGTGTCGCAATGACGAAATGGCAATTCGTTCTACTTTTTCGACGGCTCGCCTAAAACCAATATCTGCAGGTCGTTTGTACCGTTTCGAACAGTTCATGGAACCAGACGAATCCGATCGAACGCGTACCGCATTGCAGTTGGGCGTTAATCCGTGTGCCGGATTTTAGCAGATCTTCCGGTAATTGATCGTTCCTGAAAGACACGATTGCTTTGGCACAATTGCCTTCATCAGAATAGACTTCCAGTTTATCGTCGATTCGTAACAGTTCGCCCGTGAATTCGGAACCGGGATGCGAGACGAGTGCGAAACGGACCAGCAACGGCTGATCGGAATCATTCATGCGTTGTCGCAAGTGTCCGATACGCCGCTCAGGAATCTCCAGTTCCAGTTGCCAGCCTCCCTTGGGATCAACCACGGTCATCAGATTTTGACCGCGATCGACGGGTCGTTTCAACAGGTTCTGTCGGACCTGCCAGTTGACGACAAATCCGTCGGCCGGACTGCGGACCATCAGATTGTCCGCCATTTCCCGTTTCAAATCCAACTCGCGTTTCAAGCTCTTGAGTGCTTCTTCGGATTTGAGCAACTCGCCATCGAGCATGATGTTATCGATGCGATCAAGCCTTTCGGATTGTGCTCGTCTGAATTTGCTGACCTGTTCGTTGGTCTGACTGATTTGTCCTTCGAGATTCTGAATCTGCACCATCAAATCGTTATTTTCCATCCTCGCCAGAATCGCATCCTTCCGAACAGGGACCGATTCGTCTGGCGAAACATGGATTTCCTGCAGAATACCGCTCACCTGGGCGAAGACTTCATTTTGAATTCGGGGTTGCAGCTGACCGTTGGCACTGAGCGCAAATGGGTAGGGGAACAGCGCGAAAAAAGCTGCGATTCCAGCCAATATCCCGACGATCAACAACGTCGTGGGCAGGCGGGAACCGGCGAAAGGCTGAGTCAGTTTGCCCAGCGTTTTCCAAACCGGCATTAGAAACAGACTGCTGTGCTCGATTGCGTTGGACATTGCCATTTGGCTGTGGCCGACAACGACATCCACCCGCTTGCGCAACGCGGCCTCAATGGTTGAATCCTTGAGTTGTTCGACGATCAACGCACCAATGATACGCTCTCGCTGCGATTCCGAATCGACTTTCGGTGCGATCGGTCGGCTGGTCAGCGGAATGATCGCTAACATTTTCGCATGGGATTTGTCGACGTATTCATGCAAACGTTTTTCGATCTGAGGTGGCAGATCTGTGTCGTCGCCGTTGTACCAGAGTGGTTCATTGGCACGAACGACCGCCGCTGTCAGTGTCTGCAACTGCTTCACTTGTTCGGCACGCCGTTCGATCGAGTCCAAACCACTGACGGCCCTGATCTGACAACGGCCCCCTTTGACCAGCACTACGCTGACCCGGTCACAGCCAATGATCCGCCGCCCTTCATTGGCGATCACATACGCCGTCTGTTCCGGATCGAGACCCTGATGTATTTCGCGCACGAACGAATCGAGCTGGTTCCACAGTGCCTGTTGCTCGCCAAAATTCTGAATCCTGCGACTCTTCAGAAAGTCACTGGCGATCTCGCACATTTGCGTCAAAAACCGCAGGTAGCCGCGCTGGGTCGTTGGTCCTGCCCCGGGCCGTTGAAAGATTTCAACCAGACCAGTGGTCCGATTGTTCAAAATCAACGGGCCGACGATCAACAGTTTGTCAGTCGGATTTCCCGGACTGTCATCGCCCGGAACTCCCGAATTCGCCGGCACCAATGTCGGTTCTCCCGCTTCGCGGATTTTGTTTAACAGCAGTGAGTGCCGTCGCTGGGCCGCTGAATTTTCGGCCAAACAGGTTTGGTCCAAGTTTACATGATATTGCAGTTCCATCTGGCCGCTGCCTGATTCATCCAGCCAAACGGCTCCTCCATCCGACGCCAGTGCGCCGGTGGTTCGAACCAGAAAACCCTCCCAGAATTCCCGGGACTCGCAACCCGATTTGGCAAGGTCACCAATTTCCGAAACAAGGTTTCGAATTTGAGTTCGGGTTCTGTTGATCAGCTCGTTATCGACTCCATCTGCCGGGAGCCGGGGAGATTCGAATCGCTCGGGAACGATTTTTCGGTTTTCCAGTTGAGAAGTCTCTGCATTCGAATCGAGCTCCGTAATTGAGCGATCGATAATAGGTTGGTGTTTCATCAGTTTTTGCGAGCTGAGAATGCGAATTCGTTTAGTTGGACAGTGCCACTTCTACGTCGTTACCAGCACGAATCGCAAGCGAGTGAGTTCGTCGTAACTCATACACTCGCTTGCGCTTCGTGCTGGTATTGATCCGTGATTCCAATTCATAGTGGCGCTGTCCAGTCAGGAAGCACCACAATCTTGGAAGGACACTGGCTGTGGACTTTCGCGAAATTCGGTTGTCAGAGCAAGTGCGAAACTGTCAACTGTCCAGTCACTGTGTGATCCCGTTGTCCATCGCTGGCACTGCCGAGCGGACACCGCGGATAGGCAAAGTGGTCATTTATGATAACAATGGAATACTCGGATTGAGCCAGGAAGCGATGCTAGCGGCGCAGACCAGTCGGTGCGCCGGAATTGGCGCATGGATTTCTGTTTCGTTGGCCAACCCCCAAGAGGATGTATGCGATTAATAGGAAATTTGGCGGAGCAAAAACAGGCAGAGAGCTTTGTGGCTTTTCTGACGACTTTGGAAATTCAAACCCATGTCGAAGAAGAGAACGAGGATTTTGAAATCTGGATCAAGGACGAAGATAACATTTCGCAGGCCGTAACCGAGTTGGAGTCCTACAAGGCGAATCCGGAAAACCCGAAGTACGTGGACGCCATTTCCAAAGCCAAAGCGTTGCAGAACCGACAGCTCCGCAAACGCAAACAGATCGCGAAAAACGTGGTCAATGTTTCGGGTACGCTGGGGCGACGAAGTCAACCGTTAACTATTGTCTTGATCGTGATTTGCGGTTTAGTGTATATCCTGACCAGTTTTGGTGCCAAAGAATCGCGGGACAAAGCCACGTTTCGGGCGCTCGCATTCAATGCCGTTCCCCCGTCGGCCTCCAGCCAGATTCTCGATCAAAACAATGACAACATTGACGCCTGGCCCGTCCGTTTAGCCAGTGTCGTCGGCGGCGAAGTTTGGCGTCTGATTACACCAATCTTTCTCCATTTCGACATCTTTCATCTGGTCTTCAATATGTACTGGCTGTTCGTGATCGGCGGTCAAATTGAAAATCGATATGGATCGTTCTGGTTTGGAGTGTTGATTATTCTGGCAGCCGCGATTTCGAATTTCGTGCAGTGCATTGTCCCCGTCACCATTGGTGGCAGCGCTCCGTTTCTGGATGGGGGGTATTTGATCAATGCCTTCGGAGGCATGTCGGGTGTGGTGTATGCCCTGTTTGGCTTCGTCTGGATGAGAATGACCTATGATCGCGCCAGTGGACTGTTTCTGCCGCAGACGACGATTTTTCTGTTGTTGGGTTGGTTGGTCTTTTGCATGACGCCAGTTTCCCAGGAAATTCTACAGGGAAATGTCGCCAATTGGGCGCATGCAATTGGACTTTTGGTCGGAGTAATCGCCGGGTATTGGCCGATGTTGCTGCCGCAACGACTGGCTGGCGGTTAGGCAAGCGGCACGTAAATATACCTGTAGAACGAATTGCCAATTCGTTCTACGTGGGACGGGGACGTCATGCAACCCGGGTGAATTAGCAATTCGCCGTACACACGAGACTTGCCGCCCGTATCAACAACCTTGTCGCTGCGATGGTTACTTGATTTGGTTCGTGCTCGGCAGGCTGGCGGGGCGCTGGAGTTGTGACGGATCAAATTGCTGAGGCGACTGGAGTCCCTGTCGTTTTAACTGTTCCCAGCCAAAAGGAGTTGATGGCCGAACGAAGTTGCCAAAAAAGTCTTGGATGCCGGCCAGCGCAGAGTTGACTTTGCGATTCTTGAACTCGAACACGCGACTGGTGAAGTTTTTCAGCGCCGGATCGTAATTCGGTGCATAAACGTGCAGCATCACGGGCAGGAATTCGGTGCGCGAGATCACCAGTTCGATTTTGCTATAGTTCCTGGAGTCATCAATTTTTTTGGGAACGGCCTCCAGCCAATACTCGTCCTGGACACCGTTGGGCGTCACAGTCCGAACCCAGAATCGGTTCAGAACGTCGTCTTTGCTGGCGCCAAACAGAAATGGAATGGGACTGTTTACCAATCCCTTGCCCTGCAATTCAACCGGAATTTCCGTCTCGTAAAGTCGTTTGTTTTGATAGTCGAATTCGAAAATCGCGGCGCCATCACAAATCCATTTTTCCCGATTTGTCACATCGTCCCGCTGCTTGTAATCGGGGGTCTGTTTTTCCTGGTCGAGCGCAAAATCATAGACTTTCGTGGTTTCGTAACAGGCTTTGTCCGGAGCCGCAAATCGGATTTCACCGGTCATGATCGAGGCTGCGGCCAGTTGATTGGTCTTCGGGTCGCGCCAATTGCAGAAGGTCGTGTCGTAGTCGTAACGAGTGAATTCGCATTGGTATTGTTTGACATCGTCGCTGCTCGTTTGCCAATAGTCCAATATTTGACCGATGAATTGGTGATGTTCCGAACTGATACTCGGCAGCCATGCAGGTTCAATTGGCGTGGCGGGAGCCACGATTTGATCCAACGAAGGCAGGATTCCGAGTGACGTGTTGGATTTGGCTGCCTGGTTTTCACTGGCCGGATTTTGAGTAGCTGTCTGCGCGGATACAGCATTGGCGAGTGCGATTACGACAACTACCGTGACGAATGGAAATCTCAAGTGCATTGCGTAAAACCTGCATCGACAGAGGCCTGTGAAATAATTGCTGGGAAAAACTAGCAGAAGGCCAATTCGCCACCTAGATTGATTTCAAGATGCCAGCATCAGGATTTTGCGATTACTAGATGAAGGGCGAGCAGTGTGATTGCCAAATCGCTCGGGTCAGCATCCTTCTCAAGCTGGCAGCTTGCGCTTCGTTTGTCAGACCAAGGACAGAAACGTTTGGCGCGAGTCATCAAATAGCATACGCAATCAGTGTGGCAAAGTTGTCCCAAACTGTTTCGCAACCGTTGGGGACAACTGTACTACTCTTCTAGCTCTTATTTGCCGTTTGGCTTACCAAACCGATTGATTTGAGGACGTCATTTCGAATCGTTCGTAGCCTTGTTGACGGCGTCCATTTCCGAGCTGGTGGGGCGAATCATTTCGAAATACTTGCGGATGGTTTGGCGGTGGCCGAGCGGAATGGATTCGGATTCGAGTACCGATTCGCTCAACGCTTCGTATTCGCTGGCTTTTTCCCGATACGCTCGCACCGCTTCCTGAAGTTGTTCATCACCTTTTTCCGCCTCAATTTCGGAATCGCCAGACAATGACTCCTGGCCCGTGATGTTCATTTCGGGATTGGTTTTCAATTTCGCTGTCTTGTCACCTGGCTCATTCCCGCTGGCAGCACTGCCCGCTTTGTTGCCCCCTTTGCAGTTGGACTGGGCCAGACTGCGGCATTCACTTTCGCACTCGCCTTTGCATTCGCACAGGCATTGGCATTGCTTTTTCAGCAAATCCGACAGTTTCTTTTTGCGACCCTGCTTGCGGGCTTCTCCGGCGAGGCTCTTCATACCGTCCTGGAACTTGCTGCGATTACCCTGGCCAAGACCTTGACTGATCTGGCTGGCTGCGTCCTGGGACTTTGATTTGGGGGCTCCGTCCTGATTTCCCTGATTCAGTTTGTCGAGCTTTTCAGTCATCGCCTTTTCAGTTTGGCGGTCCAGTTCCGGCATCTCCAGCTTTTCCAATTGATCGGCGGCTTTCTCCAGTTCGCCCTGCGACAGAGCCTCGCCCGCAGATGCCATCGATTCTGACAGCGACAATGCTTCGCCAATCTGCTGCAGTTCGGCCGCAGCCTGCGGATCATCCAGTTGCTGCTGCATCTGCTGCAGCGAGGCTTCCATTTCGGACAGCTTGGCCAGTGCTTCTTTGGGATCAAGTCCTGGCTGCTTAAGCTGCTC
>JBGSXT010000835.1:0-3214 GCA_041751295.1 Mariniblastus sp. | reverse complement strand
ATCAGTCACCACGTAATCCTGGAAGTAAATGACTTTTTCCAGACTGCTGGTTTTCATCGCTAGCAGGTTTCCCAGCCGGCTGGGCATGGCTTTGAAAAACCAGATATGCACGACGGGCGCGGCCAATTCGATATGCCCCATCCGCTTTCGACGTACGCGGGAATGAGTGACTTTGACACCGCAACGGTCGCAGATCATGCCCTTGTATTTCATCCCGCGGTATTTACCACAGGCACATTCCCAGTCTTTTTCCGGGCCAAAAATCCGCTCGCAGAACAAACCGTCTTTCTCGGGACGGTAGGTTCGGTAGTTGATCGTTTCCGGCTTCTTGACTTCGCCCATCGACCAGCTGCGAATATCGTGTGGTCGAGCCAGACTGATTTTTACGGAAGTGTAGTCGTTGACGCGTTCGTATGAGGTGTCGGCCATTGCCATAATCACCTGCTCCTGGGGTTAAGCGTTGATAGGTCCAAAATCGGTTAAGTCGTTACCTGTCTGTTCCGGTTGGCGGGACTCTGTTGTTACGTTCGCCGCTTCTCCAGTTGCATGTTGAGTGCCAGCCCGCGAATCTCGTTGGTCAAAACATCAAAACTGGCCGGAGTCCCTGCCTCCAGCGTGTTCTCGCCTTTCACCATCGACTCGTATATTTTGGTGCGGCCTTCGACATCGTCGCTCTTGACCGTGAGCAATTCCTGCAGAATGTAGGCCGCTCCATAGGCCTCCAGCGCCCAAACCTCCATCTCGCCAAAACGCTGCCCGCCAAAACGGGCTTTGCCGCCCAATGGCTGTTGCGTAATCAGCGAGTAGGGTCCCGTACTGCGGGCGTGGACTTTGTCATCAACCAAATGGTGTAATTTCAACATGTAGATGTATCCCACAGTTGTTTCCTGGCCCAATGCTTCGCCAGTTCGGCCATCGTACAACTGGGCCTTGCCATGCCGCGGCAATCCGGCTTCTTCCAAGGCGTCGTTAATGATCTCTTCACTGGCACCATCGAACACGGGCGTGACCGCCTGGAATCCAAGCTTCGAACCGGCCCAGCCCAGATGGGTTTCGAGAATTTGACCGACATTCATGCGACTGGGAACGCCCAGTGGATTCAGCAAGATTTGCAATGGCGTCCCGTCTTCCAGAAAAGGCATGTCTTCCACTGGTAGAATTTTCGCAATCACACCTTTGTTCCCGTGTCGCCCGGCCATCTTGTCGCCGACCGAAATCACCCGCTTGGTGGCGATATAGACCTTAACCATTTGAAGTACGCCGCTGCGCAGCTCGTCACCACGCTTCATGCTGTTGACGATTCGGTCCCGATGATCAATCGCCGTGTCCACAGCCGGCCACAGCTCCTTGTGGACGTCCTCGATACTGCTGATCCGGGCTTCGCTTTTCAAATTGCCGATGATCGTCGACAACCGGAAGCTGCCGGCTTTCTCTGCGACAAATTTCGGATTCTGATCGCGGGTCAGCGGCGTATCGTTTTCGTCGGACAGTGTTTTTCCGACAACCTTCTCCATCGCTTCGATCATCGTCGAAAACGCATTGGCGATCTGTTCGTTGCCTTCCGTCTCGGCCGCTTTGAGGTCTTTCTCGAAGACTTTCCGTTCTTCTTCCGACAACGACATACGACGCGAAAATCGCTGGGTATCGATCACGATGCCTTCGATTCCCGAAGCGACCTCCAGCGAGTCATTCTTAACATCCTCACCGGCCCTTCCAAAAATCGCATGCAGCAGTTTTTCTTCCGGAGTCAATTCCGTTTTCGATTTCGGCGAGACTTTGCCAACCAGAATGTCGCCGGGCCGAACATAGGTTCCTACCTGGACAATTCCATTTTCATCGAGGCTGCGCAGGGCTTTTTCGCTGACGTTGGGAATGTCCCGCGTGAATTCCTCACGACCGAGTTTCGTTTCACGAATCTCTACATCGAATTCTTCGATATGGAGTGAGGTGTACGTGTCGTTCTGGACCAGTTCCTGCGAAATGATGATTGCATCTTCAAAGTTGTAACCGTCAAACGACATGAATCCGACCAGCACATTGCGTCCCAGCGCCAGCTCTCCCTGATACGTGGCGGCACCATCAGCGATTACCTGATTCCTGGTGACTTTTTCACCCGATTTAACAATTGGTTTCTGGTTCAGGCAGGTCCGTTCGTTCAACCCGGCATACTTCTGCAAGGGATACACTTCCGTACCAATCTCCACGCGGGCCGAATCGACGTACGTCACCGTACCCGCCCGTCGAGCGCGGACGACCATACTGGAATTTTCGGCAACGGCCCGCTCCATTCCGGTGCCGACAATCGGTGGCTCGGCCACTAGCAGGGGAACCGCCTGTCGCTGCATGTTGGAACCCATCAGCGCCCGGTTGGCATCGTCATGCTCGAGAAACGGGATCAGCCCGGCAGAAACACCAACCATTTGGCTGGGCGCAATATCGATGTACTGCACGTCGTCCGGAGTGACCAATTCGAAGTCAGCCCGATAACGGGCAATGATGTTGCCGGCCAGCTGTTTCTCTCCAACAATCACTCCGTTTTCAACTTTGGTGTCCGCCGGTGCCACGAAAGATTCCGATTCCTCATCGGCCCGCAGCCAAACGACGCTTTCAGTAACTTTACCTTTTTTGACTTCTGCATAAGGAGTGACCAGAAACCCGTAGTCGTCCACGCTGGCGTAAATGGCCAGGCTGGAAATCAAACCAATGTTGGTTCCTTCCGGAGTTTCAATCGGACAGATTCTGCCGTAATGGGAAATGTGCACGTCGCGGACTTCAAAACCAGCTCGCTTCCGATTCAAACCTCCCGGACCGAGTGCCGACAGTCGTCGTTCGTGAGTCAATTGGCTGAGCGGATTCGTTTGATCCACGACCTGGGACAGTTCGCCACGACCGAAGAAATACTCGATCGCTGCCGAAATGCTTTTGGGATTCACCAGCGTTCGAGGCGTCATGTCTTCCTGATCTTTCAAACTCATCCGTTCCTGAACGGTCCGTCTGAGTTTGAGAAACCCTTTTCGCAGTTCATCGCTGGCCAACTCTTCGATCGTTCGAAGGCGTCGGTTGCCGAGGTGGTCGATATCGTCAATCTTGGCATCCCCGCCTGGTGAAGCCAATTCAAGCAGATACCGAATGGACGCCAAAATATCGTCAGGCCGCAAGGTCATTTCCTTCTCAGAAACTCCCAATTTCAGTTTGCGATTGATCCGGAATCGGC
>JBGSXT010000834.1:0-1531 GCA_041751295.1 Mariniblastus sp. | reverse complement strand
ACCGATTCGAAACTGTCGGCCGGCGCGTTGGATTGAAGTTGGGCCAGTTCGTCCGCCAACTCCGGACCGATTAAATCCGGGCGGGTACTCAATAATTGACCAAACTTGATAAATGTTGAACCAAGTTCCGTCAGTGCCAGGCGAATTCGCTGCGGTTGGGTCAGTTGCGATTGCGCCTGACCTTCGGACGATTTCAACATATCGGTAACGAAATCGACATTGAAGCGGCTCAGCCAATCCGCCAACCCGTATTTGCTGAGTATGGAAACGATTTCCGTCCAGCGGCGAACATTGCGGTAAATTTGCGGAACGGAAGTGATCGAGCGTTTCATGAAAACTGAATCGTGGATTGGTGGTTTCCAGCGACTTCTGCAAAATTACACGAACGTCCGGTGGAGAACACCGGACCACACTTCAATGCTCCCCTGATTTTCTGATAAAATCAAGTCGATTCCTGTCCTTCCTTATTTAGCACGTGAAAATTTCACGAGCAGAATTGCCATTACCCACAGAAACGGAAATCCATCCGCCCATGAATACGAATCGACCGAGCTCGCAACTCCGTTGTTTGCTGCTTTTCCTGGCCCTCGCCTGTTGCAACTCGGCGGTACCAAGCACATTGTTCGCCGACAACTGGTCGCAGTGGCGCGGAGAGAATCTGAACAGTGTCAGCGGTGAGACCAAGGTACCGACTCAGTTGTCCACAGAAAATTTGCGCTGGCGATCCGAATTGCCGGGACCTGCAGGCTCCAGCCCGATTGTTTTTGACAAACGCGTTTTTTTGACGACCACCGAAGGACGCACTGCGGGGGCAAAAATGTTTTTGATGTGCTTTAACGACACAGGACAGTTGCAGTGGAAACAACAATTGGATGGTGAAAACGCCAACTCCCGAGACAGTGCAAATTCGGCCAGCCCATCGCCCAGCACCGACGGAAAACACGTGTGGGCCATGATGGGCAATGGCATTTTGCATTGCTTTACCGTGGCTGGCGAACTGGTCTGGAAAAAGGATTTACAGGCAGAGTACGGGGAATTCGATATCCAATTTGGGATGACGACGACCCCGATTCTGGACCGCGGAAAAATTTATCTGGCGTTGATGCATGGTGACATGCGCGATCAACGCGCCACTTCGGTAGGCCAGGTGATTGCTCTGAACGCCGACACGGGAGATCAGATCTGGTATCAGGAGCGATTGACCGATGGCGTTTCCGAAAACCGGCATTCCTATGCCTCGCCGACGATTTACCGTGACAGCGAACGAGAATTCTTGATCACACACGGCGCTGATTATGTGATTGGTCATTCGTTAGACGACGGATCCGAATTGTGGCGCTGTGGTGGCATAAACATCAAAGGCGGCAGCTACAATCCCTACCTGAGATTCGTTGCATCTCCGACGTGCGTCCCGGGAATGATCGTCGTCCCGTCAGCAAAACGCGGACCCGTTTTAGCGTTAAAGCCCGAGTTGTCCGGCGATGTCTCTGAGCAACCACAAAAACTTCATTGGCGCATGGATCATGGCACC
>JBGSXT010000833.1:0-4595 GCA_041751295.1 Mariniblastus sp. | reverse complement strand
GCCGATGTGCTGCTGGCCGCCTGTTCCATTTGTCTCGGTTCGCGGGTCTTCATCCGTCCGTTCTTTCGGGCATCGTCGATGATCCGGTTGCGGCAGACGGTAAATAGCCACGCTTTCAACTGGTCTTCCGGCCAAACGGTTTTCTGTTCGCACAGTTTCATGAAAGTGTGTTGCACTGCATCGGCTGCCTGATCTGAATTTCCATGCAACATCCGCGCAGCGTAGCGGGTCAAATGGCGCTCGAATTTTTCAAGCGCAGCCAGCACGTAATCGCGTCTCGATTTGCGGGAAAACTCCATGTTTTCAGAATCGATATGTGTGTTTTTTTGTAACGCCGCTCTTAAGACGGATTGGCAGGCCAAACGTTACAAGAAAAATTGGCGGGATTAAAAAGTCGGTGATCAAACCGGGATCGATATGCACCCCCGAAACGATTGTCGCCTGAATCGCCAAACACAACCGATTCGCCGGTCTTCGTCAAGTCGCAGCACGGCATATCGGCGCGACCATCTCCGGAGCAAATCGGGTGAAAATGCAACTAGAAAATGGAAAATAAAGTGTCCCCATGTTGGGCCACCATGTTGGCCGCTCCATAGGGGCGCCTGGGCTACCGCAGGAAAATACGAGTCGTTCCGGTCAATTTTGCATTTTTTTGGCCGGTTGATCGGCCTTGTTTCGATTTCTCTTGTAGCCAACCTGTTTCCGTACTGTTTTCGCTGCATCGTCATCGCTGTAGCCCAATGGGAGAATTACCGTGAAAGTATTTCGAATAAGCCTTTTTTTGCCCATTTTGTTGCTGGCAACATCCATTATTCCTGATTCGCTGCCAGGGCAGGTGCTGGGAACTGATTTCACCTATCAGGGGCAACTCAAACAGGGGGGGGCGCTGGCCAACGGGAATTTCAATTTCAGTTTCCTGTTGTTCACGGCCGCTTCGGGAGGCTCTCAAGTTGGCAGTACGGTCAATCTCAGCAACGTCGCCGTCAGCGAGGGATTGTTTACTGTCGAACTCGATTTTGGTGCCAGTGCATTCAATGGCAGCAATCGCTGGCTGGAAGTCCGAGTGAACGGAATCTTTTTGAGTCCACGTCAACCGCTCAATGGCACGCCTTACGCCTTGCAGACTCGCGGTCTTTTTGTGAACCAATCCGAATCGTTTGTGGGTGTTGGTCGAGATTTTTCGATTACCGGTGTTGAAGCGTTTGGGATCGAAAGTCCGGCGACGTCTTCGTTCGGCGGAATGTATATCAACACCAGCGGGATCGCGGGTCTGCCGTTTTACGGTTACGCCACGGGGGGAGTTGCGCAGGCATTTCATTACTACGAGCCCAGCTCGGGCCTGTGGCGACTGTCAATCGGCGGGAGCACAAGGTTAGTCGTTTCCGACACTGGCATGGTAGGCATCGGCACGTCCCAGCCCAATTTCGCGTTGAATGTTGCCGGCAGCAGCGACACGTCGCCAACCGGCGGTGGATTGATTGTGGCTGGTACTCAAATCGCGGCCAATGTCAGCATCGACGCCAACGAGATCATGGCCCGCGACAATAACGATGTGGCGACTTTATTTCTGAACCATGAAGGTGGAAACGTATCGATTGGGCAGCAATCGGGTGGCACGACGAGGCTGATCACTCCTGTTTTGCAGATTACGGGCGGCTCAGACTTTGCGGAAATGTTTGATGTTCGCCACGAAGGCGCAATCGAACCGGGAATGCTGGTCTCGATCGATCCGCAAAACCCCGGTCAGTTGGTCTTGACCAGTGGTGTTCATGATCGCCGGGTGGCCGGGATCATCAGCGGTGCCGGAGGAGTAGCCACAGGAATGACGATGGGTCATACCGGGACCGTGGCCGATGGGAAATATCCGATCGCATTGAGCGGTCGAGTCTATTGTCTGGTCGATGCCCGCGAACAGGCCGTTCAGCCTGGTGACCTGCTCACCACGTCCACCCATCCCGGCCACGCCATTAAGGCGATGGATCTTGGCGCGGCCTCCGGAGCCATCATCGGCAAAGCGATGTCGCCGTTGGATCAGGGCCAAATCGGACTCGTATTGGTGTTAGTCAACCTGCAATAGTCGTACCTTGAACCCAAAACTCGCAACAGAGTCCGCACCAAAACCAGGAGTTTGTCAGATGTATTTGCTAAGCTACATGCGGGTGGGAAACGGGTATTTTCTATACCTGTCAATCGCCCTTGTTTCGTTCGGTTTCTGGAACGGAACCATCGATGCCCAATCCGTACCACCTCGCTTTCGTCTCGATCCGCTTGAGGTCGCGATCGGCAGTCATGACGGAAATGGGGAACAGGAGGAAGTCATGTTTCAGCAGCTCATCGATCGCGGGAACGCACCCTGGATCCAACTGACGTTTGACCAGGTTGAACTGGGCAAGGCCAGTTTCGTCCGCATCACTTCTGTCACCAACGGTGACCACCAGGAACTTGATGCGCGCATGATGCGCACCTGGAACTTTGCCAGCGGAATTTTTCATGGCGGACGGTTGCAGGTCGAGTTGGTGGTTGCTCCGCAGGACAGGCAGGTCACATTGGAAATTGGTTCAGCCGTAGTTGGCGAACGAAAACAACCTCATGACCATGGTCACCAGGAAACGCAATGCGGAAACACTGATGACCGGGTTCTTTCCAATGACGGTCGCATTGGGCGGCTGTTTTTCGGTGGCTGTTCCGCGTTTTTGGCGTCCAACGGCTCGGCGATTACTGCCGGTCATTGTTCGCCCCCCAACGGGGTGATGGAGTTCAATGTTCCCTTATCGACCGAAGATGGATTCTCCGTACCAGCGGCGATCGAGGATCAGTATCCGATAACTCCAGACTATGCCGAATGGTGGGACGATGGAGCGTTTGATATCGGTCGCGATTGGGGAGTCTTTTCGATCGGTCGCAATAGCCAAACGGGTGCCAGGGCGCACGTGGTTCAGGGCTTCACGCGCTGCTCGCGTGTTCTGCCAGCCCTCAGTGCATCCCTGCGGATCACTGGTTTCGGTGCAGACTCTTCCCCGCTGGAAAGGAATAAAGTCCAGCAAACTGACACGGGCCCGTATCGAGGTTCAGGCAGTGATGAGGATGGCTTGTGGGTCAATTACCATGTGGATACCGAACCCGCCAGTTCCGGGAGCCCCGTTCTGCGCTCTGACTTCAACATGGCGTTTGGGGTTCACACCAACGGTGGCTGTGATGCCAACGCCAGTTCTTTCAATTCAGGAACTGCATTTGAATTGAATGAACTTGAAGATTTCATCAATTCATTCTGGGGCAGTAATGTCGAGCAGGTTGATCCAGTGCAAGCCGTGCTTTCGACGGTCAATGGCTCGATCATGCAGCCTTGGCCAACTTTGGCGAGTGGGATTGACGCGCTGCAGGCTGGGGGCGTGCTGGTGGTCGTTGAAGGGACTTACAACGAGACACCGACCCTCACCAAAGCGATGACGATTCAAGCGCCTGTTGGTACCGTGACAATTGGGCAATAACGCCAAACATCCGTCGATAAAGTACCGTCCGTAAATCCGTAAATCAAATATTGCGAGTACAAGAAATGAGCAACTATTTTCGCTTGGCAGCCATCACCGGTTTGGCAATTGTGGGCGGGGTTCTGTTTGAAGGAAACGCCGAGGCCCAATTCAGTATTGCGTGGTACACTGTCGACGGCGGCGGTGGTCGTTCGACGGCTGCGAATTTTGAACTGGTTGGTACCATCGGCCAGCCCGACGCAGGTGCGACCATGAGCTTTGGTGAATTTTCACTGAGAGGTGGCTTTTGGTCGCTTTCTGCCGATCCGTTTATCCTTGGTGATGTCAACGGCGATGGTCAAGTCGACCTGCTGGACGTCGCCCCATTCGTCAATGCGATCACCAGCGGAACATTCATTCCGGAAGCCGACATCAACATGGATGGTCAAGTCAGCCTGCTGGACGTTGCACCATTTGTCGACTTGTTGACCGGCGGCTAACTCAACCATTGTGTCAAAATCGATCCAGCTAGCAGCGGCTGCGGGTTTGGGACGATTTCCCTTGACTGTAAATTTGGATCTCAATACTCTGACCACCGGTGGAAGTTCACGGAGCTTCCAATTTTAACCATCCTGAAGGAGTAGATGATCATGGCACAACCACAGAAACCAGCACAAGCGTCGCAGAAACCGGTTCAGAAGCCTGGACAATCATCACAGAAACCGGGACAACAGTCTCAGAAACCAAAAAAATAGAGTTTCAGTTTTACTTGAATCCGCGCCGTGGTGTTTTTCCTTTAACGTCGCTGCTTCCCGTTCGTGCGATGCAGCAGTACTTTTCCGGTTCAGCCTCGGCGCGGTTTTTTCGACCCCTCGGACAGGATCGAGTCTTTAACGATCCAATCCACATTTCTTCGGTTTCCGGCTCGATTTCGCCTCTTCTGCCTGCGTGTTCGAATTTCTTTTTGACGGTACCCCAAATTCAGCGCCTTGACAATTTCCACGGAATCAACGAGGATTCGAGGCTCGAAAAAATTGAAATTCTAAAGAGAAGTACGATGAAAATACATGAAGGGGACATGGTCCAGGTCATCCGGGGTCGGGACAAAGGGCTGAATGGCAAAGTTAT
>JBGSXT010000832.1:0-9383 GCA_041751295.1 Mariniblastus sp. | reverse complement strand
GGTGAAGTTCGTTCCGGAAGTTTTCTGATTTTCGGGATTTCAGGTTACTTTAGTCAACCGATTCCGAATACATTCTTGGATGAAAAGAGATGAGCTGACAATGCGTCGTAATCCCGACAATGAATTCCCGGTCACCCCTGCGCTCCACTGCGAGTGCGGGGATTCCGTGAAGCTCACGCCCGCCGTGATCGGCTGGACAGGCCAGATGGCCCATCCGGGCGCGCCACTGGGCGGCGGCGGCCCAGGCTCCTTCCGTCAGCCGGGTCCGGTGCGTCTCGATGGCGATGGAAACTTTCCGTTCGCGGGAAATCAATGGCCTCTTCAGGCCGCTCCCATGCAAGCGGGCCAGTCACCCGCACCGCCCAACCCGCCGCCAGCCACGCGGCCACGCTCTCTGGGTTCGTTCAAGGCCGTGCAGAATGAGTTTGCCGATGTGTCGATCGACGCGGGGATCGTCGCCGACGGCAGCGACCCGAACGGATCGGCCACGACGGATTTCATCATTCCGGAGTCAAAATCTCCCGGCTATTCGGAATCGGGCGGCAAAATCACCAGCTTCGACGGTAAGTTTACCTGGAAAGGGACTGTCACGATTCAGACAGTATACGGTTCGGGTTTTGGTGCAGCGGACGTCGCCTGTTACGGCCGTGGAACGACGGCCGACGACGTGAAAAATCGGGATATTACACTCGGGTTTCATGAGCACTGCCATCAGGTTGACTTCGGAAACTTTTTGACGGGCAATTCACTGCCTGATCTCCCAAAAATGGAAGTGGGTATGAAGAAATCCGAATACGAAGCGGAAACGAAACGCTTCAAGTCGGAACTCGATGGCTATCGCCGCAAGATGAAGTCGGCTTCGCGGATCGCCACCGACGAAACCGGCCACAAGGAATCCACGTGGAAAAAAACCGGAAAATGTTTTCTTCATCTGATCCCCTGAGCGACTCGCGCGTCCCGGATTCCGGCAGCCGTGAAATTCCCGACGACGGCCGATCGAGAGCGGTAGGAAGTCGTGGTCATCAAGCGGATTTGCTGGCATCGCGTTTCAATCTGGTTAACTGACACAATCTTTGACGGCATGGATTTTAACTGCCATGCACGGATTCAGGGATTGACAGGTAATGCCGGAAATTAGGGTCAAGCAGGAAAGGTGAGTCAGCCGAAATTTCGGAATACATGTAGACCCGAACACAAGAGCGATTTCCCGAATGTCGAGCGTCGGACGCTGTGATGGTTCAGACCAATCACGATGAAACAGCTGACTTCAGGGTGGAATGCGCTCCAAGCCGATATTGGACGGAAAAAAAAATGTCTGTTAAAAAATGGCTCCCGTTTCTGTTGCTGGCCTTGCCAATCGTATTCTGTAATGCCTTACCTGTTTCCAATTCGGCGATGGCGCAAACGGGATATCTTTTCAACAAGTGCCACAAATGCAAACGGGCCGCGTGTTGTTGTCCGGCAACGGTGCCGCAATCGGCTCCTGTGCAAACCCAGGATGTTTGCCCGCCCGGACAGCAGTTACCTGATCCTGCCCAGGGAAATGTTATTCCAGGTCAACCAGTACCCTCAACGGCTGTCGAAACTGATCCGAACGCCGGTCAGCCTGATTCCCAACAGCCCGACGTTCCTTCCGCGCCGGACTTGACACCGGACCTGGCATCTAATGTCCAGCCCTCGTTTGATTTGTCGCGTGGCATGGGCGGTGGAGCGGCCGAGGCAATCGGTGGCAACGAGGCATCGATTGGTGACTTTTTCGGAGGCGGAGGGGTTGTGCAGGGGCCCAGTTGGAATGGGATTACGGTTCCGATCGGGGCCGGTGACCGGTATTACAAATTGACGGACCATACCAGTCCACTACCTCAGGACCGTGTCTTTTTTAACTACCACATATTCGGCAACGCGGTCCATGATGCCAACGGTAATGAGTTTGACTTGACGCGATATACGTTTGGCCTGGAACGAACGTTTCTGGACAGAAACATGTCCATGGAAGTACGGATTCCTTTTGCCTTCGGCCTCGATTCAACCCAAATCGAGCAGTTTGATGGTGGTCCACGCATCGCTGGCACGCAATTTGGTAATGTCAGTCTGATTACTAAAGCAATCCTGACACGCAACTGTTGTCGGACAATTTCGACCGGTTTGGCCACTACAGTTCCAACGGCAGAAGATTCGTTGTTGGTTGCCGATGATTCCAGTTCAACCGTAGTCATTGAAAACGACACCTATAAATTACAGCCGTTTCTGGCCTATCATCGTACGCCCAATCGAAGAAACTGGTTCACGGTCTATTCAGCGATTGATTTCACGGCCAATGGAAACCCGGTGATTTCCAGTGGCGGGCCGCCTGAAGTGTACAACGATCAGAACCTGTTATTCCTCACCTTTTCAGCGGGCCGCTGGTTTTATCTCAATTCCGACTGTTGCGTGACGGGACGCTGCGGAGGCCTGCGCAATTGCGGCCGTGCACGACACTTGAGCGGAATCGCCGGAATCATGGAATTGCATTACACCACAACACTCAACGATACCGACACCGTGGTTGCCGGCAGCTTTGACGGAGACGTCATTACCAACCCGAACAACAGATCGGACATTTTGAATTTGACCAGTGGCTTGCGTTTTAAATTCGGCGACCGATCTTTTGTAACGCTCGCAGGTGCTGCCCCGCTTCGCACTGACGAGAATCGAAGTTTCGACGCTGAATTCTCACTGTTGTGCTCGCGGCTGTACTAAACTCTTTAACCACTTCACATTCGTAGCCTGTCCCAAGCGCCCGATCTCAAATTTAGCTTCCGTGATACTATTCTCCGGTGCGCGAGTCTGTTGTTGCGAACGGCGTCTGAACGAATTCGATCAATTCGCTGGGTGAAGCCGTTGGATACTGTTCGATTCCCAATCGTGCTGCGTCCTTGGGAACCTGTGATTGCAGATATCGTACCACTTCCGACAGGACAACTTTGCCATCGCCGTTGCCACCATTCAATTTGGTATCAGCAACTCCATTCAAAGCATCCAACAGGGACGCAGTGAAGTAGCCCAGTCGCCTGTCTTTCGACTCAAAAGACTCCTGTGCGCCTTCTGACGAAGTGATGGTAAACACCAAATCATTTTCCAGTGCGCGCACGACCGTTTTCAGATTTTTCTGTTGCAGCGCCTGCAGGCTGCCACTGTGACACGTATCAAGGATCAACAGTTTTCGGCAGGGAATCTCCGCAAATTGTCCCAACTCATCAAAAGAAATACAGTCACGATATTCCCGGCCCAACAAATCCCGCATTCGAGTTGACTGCGTCAGGAAGAAATACTCTTTTGATCCCGGATCCCGATAACCATGCCCTGACAAAAATACGACCAACCAATCGTCTGGCTTGGCGGTCCCTTGCAACCTGGTCAGCAATTCAGCGGACGTCGACCGCCAGGTCGAAGTTCGCACATTGTTTCCTGTGATCAATGTGGAATCCGTCTGATCCACCAATCGATTTTGATCCACCAGTGCGCGCGTCCATTCGGTTGCGTTATTGACAGCAAAATCAAGTTTAGGAATCTGGCCATCGACATAGTCATTGATGCCAAGTGACAACAGGTAGACATTGGCGGGCTCTTTTACCGCTTCGAGTTCATGCCGCACGTCGACGTTCGCCACAGCAGCGGATCGGTCAGAGGTCGTTGCGAGAATTTGAATCCGAACTCGCTCTTCGTTGGGAAGTGGGCTTCGCCACGAATAATGATAACGCGAAAACCCGTCGCGCTCTTCCGCCCCCATCTCTTCCGTGCGAACCAAACTGGCAGCCGGTGCCGGAACACCATTGGCGAATGCCTTGATTTTTCCGATATCGATGCCATTGGGCAATTCAACCACTGCCTCAACATTGACGTAGCCTCCGTCAATCGTGGCATCACTTGGCGGTGAAACAATTTCAATTTTTGGTTTCATTCGGTACAAGGCGGCCAACCGCTCGTGGAGATTATTTGGGACCACCTGGCTGATGCTGGTCAGGGCATTTTCAACGCTGCCGGCAGTCAGGAGTTTTTCCATTAGTTGCGGCTTTTCAAGTTCATTCTTCAAATCGGCCGCACGAAAAAAATCAGGTGCCTCATTCACACCTTTATTGACTTGCCAGCCGAAAGTCTGATGACCATTGAACGAAGCGTCGTAGTAGCCATACGGAGTCCAAAATGCCCATTCACGTTTGGGCGTTACGACCAGAGAAGCAAGAGGCTGCCACGCTGGTTGAAGAAAAAATGCAGGTCGAATGATTCCATTCCGCTGGAACTCGAATTTAATTTCGTTTCGCCAGTCAGCGGAAACCAGCTGGTTCAGTATTGCATCTGGTTGATCGGGGATTTCTGTAAGCGAATCAGTCTGATCCAACAGGTTTTTGACAAACATTCGAGCGACGACATCATCCTTTCGGACGCCGCGAAAATAAAGGGGACCATCCGGAACGATGTCAGTTACAACCAGTTGGTCGCCAACTGGTTCAATGTTGGCGCCCCATTTATTCAGCAAGGTTGTTGTGTCCCCCGGCTGGTCCAATGCATTTTCCAATTTCCAAAAACCGGTTGTCCCATCCCTCGAGCCGGAAACCAGGTAACGGACATCGCTGGACACGCCGACCGAAGTCACCCCTGACGAATGACCTCGGAACTGTCGAACGAGCTGACATTTGCCAGTCGCATCAAGCTGGTAGACGAAAATGTGATTTCGACCCTCGGTTCCAACCACAATTGCCAACGGAGGTTGGTCGGGATTCTCGGGGTCAGGAATCCAACAGGCCGAGACTGCCGCCCCGTCAAGTGTCTCATCCAACGGCAGCGTACAAAGATCCTTACCGTTGATTTGAACCACGTAATCCACTTCCATGGACGAGTCGGGTGAGTTTACTGGAACGAGTTTCCAATTGCCGGTTTTCGGATTTGATTGAATCCATTCCTCTTCTTTTACTTTTGCCGCGAGAAGTTGTGGGTCATTGGTTTCAAAAACAAGGCCCTGATCCGTTTGCTGATCCGCGCTGGTTTGCAAAAGGACGCGATAGCCGTTTGCCGACGAAAATGCAACTCTTGCCGGCTGAACGACTTCAGTTTGAAGCGTTGTAGTTTCTGCCGGGCGATTGATTGAAGTCACGACAACCGAGCGATCGACCGCAAACGCCAGCTGTGTTTCATCTTCGCTGAACTTGCAGGCCGTCACCGGATCAGAATATCGCCATTCTTCGATTTGCCGAAACGAGCCATTTTGATTTTGGTAAAGCCATAGCGACGATTGACGGCGCCCCAGCAAAGCGCCAACTAGCAGGTAATTTCCACTCGGCGACAAATCCAAACAGTCAATTCGACCTCCTGCCTGGAAATATTTTGCAACCAGGTCCGTGTCAGTATTCCAATAACGAATGACTCCTTGGTCGGAATAATCTGCGGCAACGACAAGTTTGCCATCGTTGGATGCCGCAATCGAAGTCACGGTCCCTGCCAAGCCATCTTTGCTTTCAAGAATGTCCCGCTGACTGGTTTTGAGGTTGTAGCGAACCAGTCGGTGAAACGGGTTGACGTCGCCCGTCGAATCTGGCAGTGGTTCCGGATAAAAAACAGCGTCCTTTGTAGCAGCAATTGCAGATCCCCCGAATCGCCAATTCACGAGATTCTGGGCGACTGATTCGTCAAACAATTCAAAATCGCCGGCGCGCAATTGTTGTCGCTGCCATTGCTTAGTTGCCGGATTCAATTCCCAGACCGAGACTCTTCCTTCGGCGTCGATCGCCGCAACCAAATCGGAACTTGGAATTGTTGCCAGGCCCATTGTTGCCGCCCGCAATGATTGGTCGCCAAAGGCGCGATTGAACTGCAGCGTACGCGCATCGAACAGGCTTAGCTGGCCTTTCAGTGTTGACGCAGCGACGCCGCCAAAAATAAGTAAATCTGAAGTCGCCTCAACGGCAAGAATCGCGCCACGAGGGCCGCGTTGCACCTGCCAATGAACCGGTTTTTCGTAAACCCATTTGTTTCCATGCTGCGTCCAGACATGAACGGCCTTGTCGGCCCCCCCAGCATAAATTCGCTGTGCATCGGCCGAAAAAGCAACCGACGCCAACGGTGCCGTGGCTCCATCCAGACTCAGTCGCAGCCAGGGTTTGTCCCGTTCTTCTTCAACGACTTCCTGCAGCTCGTCTGGTTTCTGTTGAATCGGATCTGGCGGAATCTCGGATTCCGCTGGCAGGGTTATGGCTTGTGCCAAGAAATTGAGATTAGGAACGTTCGACTCACTGGGCAATTCATCAAAGTCAGCATCTTCCTGAACGGCGGCCGGAATGGAATCCTCGTCAGGCAATTCCTGGGCTGTCAGCGCAACCACGAATGGAAATCCGATCGCAAGAGCGACAACATTTCTAATTGCAAACCTGATCATGGGCAAATTTCCCTATCTCCGCAATTCCTGCCCGTCTGGACCCGAGCCGGGAAAGACAGCAAGTTCAAGAACACCTTAATTAGTTCATGTTTCAAAAGCACGTCCGGGTTGCCGAACCGGACGTTGAACCGGCAGACAACCAGCAATTTCGTTCGACGTACCTTTCGGTAAAAGGTGCGTACTGGATTTTAAAACACGTTTTTGGTTGGAAAAGTTGTTGAACAGGCTGCTGTTGCGCTGTTTCAAAACCAGTCAATGATCCATTTTCCAGTCAGGATCATTTAAAAATCTGGCTGGGACAAAGTAATAGTGTATGATTCAAACTGACAAAACGCAAAACATTAACTGACGGAATACCGGTGCGTTCAGAATTTTCGATCAATTTGCGAATTCAACTGCTGTTCATGGTTCTGGCGACAGGCCTTTTGCCGACCTGTTTGGTTTGCGGGCAGGAAAACAATGCGTCCAGCGGCGCGGCCCTGAGTTCAATCATGAACGTTCGCCGGGCACCCGCAGCGAAAAGCATGGGCCTGTTTCAGTCGAGTTTTCTTGAGGCGATCGCCGCGAATCGGCGTTCGATGCAATTGGCGCTCGTGATCGATTCCACGGAGAGCATGTCGGGCGAATTGGATTCCATTCGAAAAAACCTGCCGAATTTGTTGACCGATATTCATCAAATCATGGACGGCGCCCTGGAGACGGCAATCATTTCCTATGCCGACATTGGAGCCGCTGAAACCCCTGCAAAAATTCTGAGCCGCGATTTTGTCTCGCAACTGGACTCGATGAAAGAGATTGTCCAGCAAATCAAACCAAATTCAGGCAAACCATACTTTCCAGAGGCGGTCGATCTCGGCGTTTACATCGCGATCAACAATCTGGCCTGGTCTGCCGATGAAAACGTGGAGAAATGGATTTTGCTGATCGGGGACGCGCCTCCGTACGACGCGGGGTTTGATGATCCCGCGACTTCCGCCAAACGCTGGTATGGAACGGATTTGCTGGTTGATCTGGCCAATCAACGAGGAGTGAAAGTTCATTGTCTACTTTGTAACAGCCGCGATGAAGAAAAAAATGCGTATGTCAAGCTGCTCGGTAAAACGCAGGATTTCATGAGCCGCTTGAGTGACGGAACGGGAGGTTTACTGTTGGATCTTTCGTACGAACACGTCCGGGAAAAGCTTGCGGAAAATATTAATCGCCCGCGCGGCGAGTATATTCGAATCGGTCACATCTCCAATTACGACATCGACAGCGCCAGAGGAAAAACGGAGGAGCCCGGTTCCGAATCCAACAAACTGGTGCGAATCGGCGTGCTACCGTTTTTGCCAATCGACTCGATGAGTTTTGTGTACAGCAGGCCTGAAGTTCAAATCGCCGCAGAAATTCGCAAATCGTTGGATGCGTTGCCTGACATTCGTACCGCGTCGACCCAACAATTGGAACGCGGGATCGCGAGGCTGATCAGCGAAGGGACTCCAGTTGACGAATTGCCACAGGCTTTATCTTTGCTGTTGCGGCTGGATTACGTTCTGCACGGTGATTTGACTTCATCGCGGGCGACATCGTCGTCGGTCATGCGCGTTTTTGGACGAAACTCGAAAAGCCATATTTTTATGACAACTGCGGAAGGCCAACCATCAGCGTTGAGTGCCGCTCTGCTAGGCAACATCAGAAACAATCCCAATAGCAATGCGGACCTGCGACCGTTGCGTCAATCACTGCAACCGCTGGAATTCGATCAGGAAGGGCGTTTGAAAGCGCTGGGAATGTTCGCTGGCTTGAGCGAGATCGATCGCTTGAAATTGATGAGCGCTTACGAGGCACTCGAACAGGGACTTGGCTATTCCCAGGTTGACCCACTCAGCCGGAGTTTGATGGATTCGGCTGAAAAAGAACTTGTGGAATTTCTGGCCGTTAATCGTGAACACGCCTTTGCCCACGTGATGTTGGCCAGCTGCTTATACAACCAGGCCCGTATACTCGAAGCCAATGGACAACTGGATGCGGCAAAAACAAAATTCCAAAACGCGAGGGACACGATAAGCCATGCGTATTCCATGCGGACTAAGTTGATTGATCCCATCGCACGACTGGAAATCGAGGGGGACTATCAGTTATTGGTTAAGCAGGACTACCTGGCAGCGATGGATGCCTACCAAAAGATTACCGCGTTCTCGGTGGAATCGCCCATTAAACCGGCACTACGGGCCCATTGGATGTTGGCCGGAATTCAGTGCGGTGACTGGCAGGTTTCCAAAAGCGAAAATGCGGATCAGATCGTCGATCCGGACCAGGCGCGAACCCATTTGATAAAGATCCTGGCATATTGGCCGGAGAGCCCTGAAGCCGCGATGATCAAGCAAAACATGTTATGGGACGAAATTCAGAACAAAAGCCGTTCGCCGTATATCCCCCGCGTGGCCGATACGCTGGTCTCGAACTGATTGGACAGCTGAGAATCTATCCCCAACCTTGAAATACCAGCACGAAGCGCAAGCGAGTGGAACTTTGCTTTCGATTCGTGCTGGTATTGGGATAAGCTCTAATCAATCAGTTCGAATGTAACATGAAGATCCAGTTCATATGGCTTCAAGTCAAAAAATGCCGCGCGTGACATGTTCGTACCATTATTTTTTCGGCCGTCGAGAATCCCCATTAACGACTGGTTGTCGTTTGCAAATCGAATCAGTTTGCAATATTCATCTTCAAACATGATTAGCTTGATCATTTTGGGCGGTTCGAGCTCCAAGTTGACAAGGTAAATGCTTCCATCACGTGACGTGATCGCCATTCGATGGCCATCGTCACTGAAGGCAACATCCCAAATACCTGCGATCCCGGCCGACGAAGCTTGAAGTGCCATTCGCCGCTGGGCGACATTCCAAAGCTGAAGGGGTGTATCATTTCGGCTTCCCACCAACAGCCACTTGCCATCTTTTGATGGAAAGATTTGATCGACATTGGTCTCGTT
>JBGSXT010000831.1:0-2834 GCA_041751295.1 Mariniblastus sp. | reverse complement strand
ACAATGTCCGTGCAGTTTTTCAGATCCCGGTTCCAATCGGCAAATCGCTCGCCGCGGACGTCCCGTTCGCTCAATCCCAATGAATAAATCATTGATCCCATGGCCCCATCGAGAACCAGAATTCCGGAATCGAGACGCTCGAGCAGCGATTCAGATTGAGTTCGTTCAGTAACTATGGACACGAAATGGGCCCCGAATAATCGATGGAGACGTTGAACTTTAGCTTGTTGCACAGACCGGTCCAGATCGGATTGTTAAATGTTTCCGATTATCGGAATGAGTCCCGTTTTGCGAATCCCGAAACCGCAGGAACTGTTCGGAATGAGAAAAAGAACCGGTTGCGGAATTCATCCAATTTATCTGGAGTTCAAGGCTGCAACAATGCGAAACCGATGAATTGATAACGGACTGGGCTATTCAAAACTCTCGAACAAAGCGAACTGCCATGAGTACAACGGCGACCCCCGGAACTTTTCAGGTTTCCACCGATCAAGTGGATTTATCGAACGCCTTGGAACCGTCCAAAGTGATTCGCCTAAACGAGGATGCCGGCGAGCAATTGAGATTCGACGGTTCGGGCGGTGGATCGCAGCCACATTTCCGGGCAATCCAGTTGAACGAGTTCACCAACTGGCTGGAAGGACATCATCGAATCGCACCGAGCCAACAGCCAGCTTTTGTGACTGAAAACACGTCCGGTTCAGACGTCGGTGAACACGTTCGCCGTTTGCGTTCGCAGCCTTCAATACCAGAACCATCTATTGTCCAGCGTGGTGGCCAAAATCGGGTTGAGGGCATTTCGATTGAGAAAATTTTTCGCGTGGACGCTCCAGTTGCCGATACGCTGAACAAACATTTGCCTCGACCCAATTTTGATACTGCGTATTACGTGGAGCCACAACGTCCGAACACCCGACTGGCTCAGCCACTGATTCCAACCGACGGATTTGATCCCGCCCCCCGAATCGACGAAACGATTCAGCGACTGAAAGCGGATGGCCGCGTTATTGGAGACTTGGATCAACCCGAATCCTGCGACAGCGGTCTTCGCGTCCCGGCTTTCAATTGGCCGCTGGTAACGTCCAGTCTGCTGGGCAGTCCGGCCATATTGAATTTGGAATTAAACGTTCAGAACATGCTGACCGCAACCAGGAATCGAGTGTTGGTCACTTCATCCCAGCGGGGAGACGGAACCACCACCGTTGCAATTGCTTTGGCCCGACAATTGGCGAATCATGGACAGCAGGTTTTGCTGATTGACGCCGACCTTGGAAATCCAACGCTGGCCTATCGATTGGGATTGGTCCGCCAAAAATCCTGGATTCAGGCGATTAGCGACGGATGTTCGGCAGCCGATCTGATCGTAACTCAGAACACGACGCCCATTTCGCTGCTGCCCCTTTCTCCTGCGGCTACACGAGTTGGCTGGCCGAGAAAAATTTACGATCTATTTGGGGTCATGGCGGAACAGATTTCCACGCGATTCGATGTCGTGATTATCGATGTGGGGCCAATCCATCAGCTGCTGGCGGAATCGACGTCTCCTGGCATTCCGGCGGCAGCCACGCTGCTGGTTTCCGGTTGCCAACGATCTTCAGAAACCCATATGCAGCGGGCACAGGCCGGCCTGCTGTCGTTCGGAATCGATGACCTGCTGATCGTGCAGAACTTCTCTCGGGTCCGTGCATCAGGGCAGGCCAAAGTAGGTTGAGCGTCATTAATTCCTGCTATAAAAGCGGAATGAAGAATTCTCGTTCGATCTTCGTGTTGGGTTTGCTGATTTCGATCGCCACTCTCATTGGCGTGGCGCTACGCATTCGTTTTGCTGCCGAACCGCTGTGGATCGACGAATTGCATACCGCCTGGGCGATCGACACCCATTTTGCTGACATTGCATTTCGAGCCGGGCAGGGGAATCAGACGCCAATCTATTTCTGGATCAGTTGGCTGGTCTGCCAGTTGTTTGGCAGTTCGGAATTCGTATTGCGCCTACCGTCCGTCGTTTTTTCATCGACGACGATTGTGCTGGCCTCTCTCTTCGTCTGGCATTTCACCGGAGACGCAGTGGTTTCAGGCATCGTTGCGCTGTTGGTTGCAATTGATACGTGGTTCATCTTTTACGGCAGCGAAGCCCGACCATACGCGTTGCTGCAAATGTTGAGCATCATTCAAATCGGCTGTTTGGTTCGCGAATTGGACAGGGATATCGGCAGTTCGCGGTGCTGGATCCGGAAACCCGTCAGTTGGTCGCTGATTCTGCTGACATCGAGCATGATTGCCACTCATTTAACCGCGATCATTCTGGTCGCGGCCGAACTGCTGTTTGTGTTGGTGTTTGCAAAATCGGTGAGTCGGCATCGAATCGTCCTGTCATTGATTCTTTCCTGCCTGGTTATGGTCCCCGTGTTTCCGACGCTGATTTCGGCATTCGAAAAACGGGCAGACTGGGAACAGATTTCCGATAACACAAAACTTCTCCGGGAGGCCGCGTCGTCACTGCTTGTTTACTGTCTGGTCCCCGCGATTTGCCTGCTGGGTTATCGATCGTTGGAAGGCAAAATCTTTCGGAAACGGGTTGTTGAAAATCAATCTGGATGCGGCATGCCGGCGAGTGGATTCGCAATGTTGCAAGCCACCTGTCGAAGCAAATATCCTTCACCTTCAATTTTTGATGCCTGCGATAGTCCGATTTCTGGCCCCATTGTTGCGTTAACACTTTTTTGGGGATTGGGTCCATTAATGATTGTCTGGGTGCTGGAGTTTTCCGGAACGATTCCGCTTGCCGCGCATCGATATGCAACCATCGGCTCAGTCGCTTTCCCGATTTTTGGCGG
>JBGSXT010000830.1:0-2504 GCA_041751295.1 Mariniblastus sp. | reverse complement strand
CGGCGTAAACCTTCTGTACTGCCCAGCGCGACACAGCGTACGCGTCCACCTCCAAGGTGTTTGGAAATTTCGCCCACGAGCGTCCGTTGGTTGCCGCCGGCATCAATTTCGACGGTTACCGCATTGTAAATCGCCGGCAGTTTGGAATCGCTGTACTCGGCATCGAAAGTAGAACCGATGACCTGAGTGATTTTACCGATGTTCGCCATATCTATTCAGTCTAAAGTTAGTTGTCCAACCCGCATCCACCCAGCCCAGCGCCAAACAAATCCAGCAGGTTTCCAAGTTCAGTTCAGTATTCCAAAAAAATACAAATCTTCGAATTCCCCATTCCCCATTCCCCATTCCCCATTCGAATCACCCCTGCAGCGCCTCAACACCGCCGATGACTTCCATAATCTCACCAGTAATCTGCGACTGACGGGCCCGGTTGTAGGTGCGAGACAGGTTCCTGATCATATCGTTGGCATTCTCGGTGGCACTCTTCATCGCCACCATACGAGCTACCTGTTCACTAACAGCCGCATCGAGGAAGCATTTGAATAATTTGATTTTGAAACTTGTGGGTACCACTTCTTCCAAAATGCTTTCGGCAGATGGAACGAATTCATATAACGGCTGGCTCCCCTTTTTTGAGCCGGCATCCACAGGCGTGTCAGCCCCTTCAATTTTGCCCAATGGCAACAGGGTTTCGGAGACGGTTTGCTGTTTTGCCACCGAGAAAAATTTTGTAAACGTCACATCCAGGCGATGCAGGCTGCCGGCTGCATACTCCCGCAGGTAGCGATCGGCGATCTCTTCAACGTCAGCATATAAAGGCTGATCGTCAAACTTGGTGAACGAATCGGCAATTTCGATTTTCCGGAACTTGAATCCGGAAATTCCCCGCTTGCCACTGACCTCCAGTCGAAAATCGGCAACTTCGCTCTTGAGCTGGTCACGGGTTTTGATTCCGAGCCGAATTGCGTTGCCGTTGTACCCGCCGCAGAGACCTCGATTACCGGTCAGGACCAGCAGCGTGGCGTTGTTGGTTTCAGCAGGAGCTTCCAGCAATGGATGGGATACTTCCAAACCGGCCCGCGCCAAATCTGCCACAACGGCGGTAATCCGCTGGGTGTAGTCGTTGGCCGCCGTTGCCCGATCCATCGCTTTCTTGAACCGCGCAGTCGCAATCAATTCCATGGTTCGCGTTATCTTCTTGATATTGCGAATGGATTTGCGTCGTTTATCCAGTTTTCTGGCGCTGGCCATTTTTTAGAATGCGGAATGGAGAATTTGGATTGCGGAATCGAAAATTATTTGAAGGTGCGATTGAATTCTTCGATTGCTTCGACGACGAGTTTTGTGGTTTCGTTGTCCGCTTTCTTCATCGTCTCGCCTTTGTCTTTGTTGGCGTCCAGATTGTCCCAGACGTTCTTTTTCTTGGCATGAATGAATTCGAGGAATTCCTGCTCCCATCGCCGGACGTCGGCAACGGGCACCCGATCCAATCGGCCAGTGGTTCCGGCAAAGATCACCATGATTTGATCGACGACGTTCAGAGGCCGGTACTGAGGCTGTTTAAGCAGTTCAACCATCCGGTAGCCGCGATCCAGTTTGGCCTGCGTCACCGGATCGAGGTCCGTACCCAATTGGGCAAACGCTTCGAGTTCACGGAAGGAAGCCAGGTCAAGCCGCAATCCACCGGCGACATTTTTCATTGCTTTCACCTGCGCGGCACCACCCACACGGGAAACGGAGATACCGGCATTCATCGCTGGGCGGACGCCTGAAAAGAACAAGTCGGGTTGCAGGTAGATCTGGCCGTCAGTAATCGAAATCACATTGGTGGGAATATAGGCCGAAACTTCACCCTCCTGCGTTTCGATGATCGGGAACGACGTGATCGAACCGCCGCCGAGGGCGTCACTCAATTTCACACTCCGTTCCAGCAACCGGGAATGGCAATAAAACACGTCCCCGGGGTAGGCTTCGCGTCCTGGAGGACGGCGCATCAGCAGCGAAAGTTCGCGATACGCTACTGCCTGTTTTGAAAGGTCATCGTAGACGATCAGGCAATGACCGCCGTTGTACATGAAATATTCCGCCATCGCGGTTCCTGCATAGGGAGCGATGTATTGCAGCGGGGCAGGGGTGCTGGCACCGGACACGATGACGGTCGTGTAGTCCATTGCTCCTTTTTCGTCGAGTTCCTTGATCACACCGGCAACCGAAGAGTCCTTTTGGCCAATGGCGATGTAAAAACATTTAACGCCAGAATCTTTCTGATTGATGATCGCGTCGATGCCGATCGACGTCTTGCCTGTTTTGCGGTCGCCGATGATCAATTCGCGCTGTCCGCGACCGACCGGTGTCATGGCATCGACCGCCTTGAGTCCCGTTTGCATCGGCTGAGAAACTGGCTTTCGTTCGGCCACACCCGCAGCGATGATTTCCACGGGTCGGGTTTCCGACGAACTGACAGGTCCTTTGCCGTCGAGCGGATTGCCCAGCGGGTCAAGCAC